>CALXXU010000043.1 GCA_944392765.1 uncultured Anaerobiospirillum sp. | reverse complement strand
AGGTTGAGGCCACCTTCCCTGATGGCACTAAGCTTGTCACCATTCACGACCCCATTGTTTAGGAGGAACTATGATTCCTGGAGAGTACATCTTGCAAGATGAGCCCATTGAGCTCAATGTGGGCCGTCCCACCATCACGCTCCTGGTTGCCAATGCCGCCGATCGTCCGGTGCAGGTTGGCTCGCACTACCACTTCTACGAGGTCAATCCCGCGCTGCACTTTGAGCGCGAGCGCGCTTACGGCATGCGCCTTAATATTCCGGCAGGGACGGCCGTGCGCTTTGAGCCCGGTGCCGAGCGGGAGGTGGAGTTAGTGCCTTATGAAGGCGGTCGGATCGTCTTGGGTTTTCGTGGTGCTGTGATGGGATCGCTGGAGGATAATGATGCTTAAAGTGGCGCGCGCCCAATACGCTGGGCTCTATGGGCCGACGGTGGGCGATAAGATTCGCCTGGCCGATACCGATCTCTTCATTGAAATTGAACAGGACTTGACGCGCTATGGCGAGGAAGCGGTCTTTGGCGGCGGCAAGGTCATTCGCGATGGTATGGGACAAAGCGCACTGCCTCGGCGTGATTGCATGGACACCGTGATCACCAACGCCATTGTGCTTGATGCCTATGGCATCTTCAAATGCGATATCGGCATCAAGGATGGCAGGATTGCAGCTCTGGGCAAAGCGGGTAATCCGGCGATTCAGTCGGGCGTTACCATCAATATCGGTGCCTCAACTGAGATCATCGCCGGTGAACACATGATCGTGACCGCAGGCGGTATGGATAGCCACATCCACTTTATTGCTCCGCAGCAAATGGATGAAGCACTGGCCTCGGGCATCACCACCATGGTAGGCGGTGGCACGGGGCCTGCTACGGGCACCAATGCCACCACCTGCACGCCCGGTGCTTTCCACTTAAATGCCATGTTCCTAGCTTTAGACGAGGCGCCGGTCAACATTGGCCTCTTAGGCAAGGGTAATGGCTCCAATCCTAAAGCCCTTGCGGAGCAAATTGAGGCGGGCGCCTGTGGTCTCAAGCTCCACGAAGACTGGGGTAGCACCCCGCAGGCCATTGACACCTGTTTACAAGTGGCCGATCAATACGATGTCCAAGTGGCCATTCACACCGATACCTTAAATGAAGCGGGTTTTGTTGAGGATACCATCGCGGCTTTTGGCGGCCGCACCATCCACACTTATCACACTGAAGGCGCAGGCGGCGGCCATGCCCCGGACATCATCAAGGCCTGTTCCTTACCCAATGTCTTGCCGTCGTCGACTAATCCTACCCGTCCGTACACGGTCAATACGATCGATGAGCATTTGGACATGCTCATGGTCTGCCACCATTTAAATCCGCGCTTACCTGAGGATTTAGCCTTTGCCGATTCGCGCATTCGCCGCGAGACCATTGCCGCTGAAGACATCTTGCAGGATTTGGGCGTACTTTCGATGTTCTCATCGGATTCGCAGGCGATGGGCCGCGTGGGCGAGGTGATTACGCGCTGCTGGCAGACCGCTGCCAAGATGAAGGTGCAGCGCGGAGCGCTGCCTGAAGACGAGGGCAATGACAATGTGCGCTGCCGCCGCTACATCGCCAAGTACACCTTAAATCCAGCCATCACCCACGGCATGTCCGACTTAATTGGCTCAGTTAGTGTCGGTAAACTCGCCGATTTAGTGCTGTGGCGCCCGGCGTTCTTTGGGGTCAAGCCCTCACTGGTGCTCAAAAGTGGCGCCATTGCGCGAGCGCAAATGGGCGATATCAATGCTTCGATCCCCACGCCGCAGCCGGTGTACAGCCGTTACATGTTTGGCGGTCTAGGTAAGGCCCGCGCCCATCTCAACGTCACCTTTACCTCGCAGGCTTTCTTAGAGAGCGGGCGCCTCAATGATCTGCGCGATTTAGGCTGCATCCGCGATTTTGTCGCCTGCCGCAACACGCGTTCTTTGACCAAGCACGACATGTACCTCAATGACGCCATGCCGCACATTGAGGTCGATCCCCAGACCTACGAAGTGTGGGCCGATGGTGCGCTTTTAACCTGTGAGCCTGCGCAGGTCTTGCCGCTGGCGCAGCGTTATTTTCTGTTCTAAGGAGTAGTCATGGAAAAATTCGTTCGCAACCTCGGCCTCAATGTCGACCCCAGCGCCTCATTGCCGCAGCTGGCGCTGACCTTGGATGCGCAGCACCGTGCAGTGACGCGCCAAAAGGTCACCTTAAGCGATGGTAGCCATGCGGGGATCTTTTTGCCCACTGGTACCATCATGCGTCCTTATGAGATCTTGGAAAGTGAAAATGGCACCAAGGTCTTAGTGGTACCCGCCGCCGAAGAGGTTTATGTGGCAAGCTGCACTGACCCCTTAATCTTTGCCAAGGCCTGTTATCACTTAGGCAATCGGCACGTGTCCTTAGAGATCAAGGATTTAGAGCTCGCGTTCCTGCCCGATCCGGTGTTAGCTGATCTCTGCCCGAAGCTGGGCCTTAAGGTTCGGGTGGAGGCGCGGCCCTTTGTCCCTGAAAGTGGGGCCTACCAGCACCATGCGCACCATCACTGAGATCCTTGCGCTCAACTGGCTCACCTCGCCTGCGCTGCCCATCGGCGCCTTTGCCTGGTCGCAGGGCCTTGAAAGTGCGATCACTACAGGCGCCGTAACCAATAAGCAAGACTTAACTGAATATCTTGAGGTGCAGCTCCACTACGGTCTTGCGACCTTTGACTTGCCGCTGCTAAAGCGCCTCAAAGCCGCCGCCGCGCAAGCAAGCAAAGACGCCACCGCGCAAGCAAGCAAAGGCCAAGAATCGGAGCTTAACCCCAACCAAGTACCAGAGCTTAACCCCACCCCGGCACCAGAGCTTCAAGCTAGCAGCGCTCGGGTGCTGGAGCTTGATGCTTGGGTCAAAGCCGGGCGCGGCACGCGCGAGCTCTTAGCCGAAGAAGAGCACTTGGGGCGGGCGCTGATGCGCCTGATGCGTAGCACCGCGCTCTGTCCTGACTGGGCCATGCCTTTAGATTTAGGTTATGTCGCGGCCTTTGCTATTGCCGTAAGAGACTTAGACCAAGACGCGGTGCTGGCGTCCTTTGCTCTTGCTTGGTTGCAGAACCTCGTGACGGTGGCGTGCAAGGCGCTGCCGCTAGGCCAAACTCAAGGCCAGCAGGTGCTTTTAGCACTGATGCCGCAACTTGAAGGCGCCACTCACAAAGCAGTGACGCTCAGGGACGATGAGATTGGGACGGTACTGCCGGGGCTAATGGAGCTGAGCAGTAGGCATGAGCGCCAGTACACCCGCCTTTTTCGTAGTTAACACAACCAACAGGATTTGATATGTCACACGACTTGTTGCGCGTCGGCATCGGCGGCCCGGTCGGCTCGGGCAAAACCGCCTTGCTCTTAAACTTGTGCCGCGCGCTGCGTGATAAGTACAACTTAGCCGCAATTACCAACGACATCTACACCAAGGAAGACGCCGAGTTTTTGCTCAGGCATGAAGCGCTCCCTCAAGAGCGCATCATGGGGGTGGAAACGGGCGGCTGTCCCCACACCGCCATTCGTGAGGATGCTTCGATGAATTTAGAGGCGGTCGATGAGATGGTGCGCCGCCACCCCGGCTTAGAGCTCATCTTCATTGAGTCGGGCGGCGATAACTTGTCTGCGACCTTTTCCCCGGAGCTGGCTGACCTCACCCTTTACATCATCGATGTGAGCGGTGGCGATAAGATTCCGCGTAAGGGCGGCCCCGGCATCACCAAGTCCGACCTTTTGGTCATCAATAAGACCGACTTAGCCCCGCTCGTGCATGCTTCCTTAGACGTGATGGCGCGCGATTCAGCGCTGATGCGTGGCACTCGGCCTTTTGTCTTTGCTAATATGCTCACAGGCGAGGGCCTAGGCGCCATCATCAACTTTATCGTGGAGCAAGGCATGCTTGCCCTGCGCTAACAACGACACTGCCTAGGATCAGCTCCACAAACGACGCGCCCCAAGCTCAGCTTGGGGCGCGTTGATATCAGGGCGTAGGTGTTAGTTACTTAGTCGGGGCAGTTTCGCGCTGGTTGGCGCGGGTCTTAAAGAAGGATAAGGCCTTGGCCAGGTCGGTGAGGTCGTTGTAGGCGCTGTCCATCGACTTGTACTGATGCTCGGCGTCTTGGGCCATATCACCGGTCATCTGCGACACGTTCTGCATATGAGCCGAGATTTCGCTGGTCGCAGTGGTCTGCTCTTCAGCGGCCGTCGCAATCTGGGTAATCTGATTGTTAACATCGGTGACATGATCCGAGATATCGTTGAAGATATCCATAATACGGCTGGCATCATTGGCGACCGTGTCCATATTGGCCACTGAGGCATTGATCGAGTCGGTCGCATTTTGTGCCTCAGCTTGGACACTCTTGACCATCTGCGAGATTTCTTGGGTCGAGGCCGTGGTACGCGAGGCCAGGGCGCGTACCTCATCGGCGACCACAGCAAAGCCACGACCTGCTTCACCGGCACGGGCAGCTTCAATCGCAGCATTTAAGGCCAAGAGGTTGGTTTGGGCGGCGATATCATCAATCGTTGAGACAATCGAGCCGATTTCGTTGGTCTGCTTGGCTAAGCTCTCGATCTTGGCGGCATTGTCACGAGTGTGATTGCTTTGCTGGCGGATATTGTCGATCGCCTGCTGCACCGTATCTAAACCCGTGCTGGAGATTTCCTTGCAGCGGGTGGAGCCTGCGGCAGCGGTCTCACAGTTGCGGGCAATGTCTTGCGTGGTCGAGACCATTTGGTTGGCCGCAGCGGCCACCGTGACGGCCTGATTTTGGATATCGCTCGCCATATTGGCAAAGTTGTGCGAGATATCTTGTAAGTTACGCATCTCGCCTTGGAGCTTGGCGCACTCATCCTTGGTCATATTGATGATCTTGCCCAAGGAGTCACGAGTCTTGCGGATAATATCGTGGCTCTTGCCAAATTCATCGGCATAGCCGCCCCTGATGTGCTCGGAGAAGTTACCCGTGGCCAAGGTATTTAAGACGTTGGTCTGCTCCTTTAAGGCGTGAGCAATGTAATTGCTCATAAAGAAGGCGCAGAGCAGAGCCATAATGACACCAACTACCGTTAAGACGGAGTCGATGAGCACAATCGTGGAATCGGAAGCCTCTGTAGTCAGATTCAAGCAATATTGAGTCTGGAGCTTATAGAGGTCAGAACAAGCTCTAATGGCGTGGGCCAGCTCAGGATAGACTTCGGTGGTGAAAGTCGTGTTGGCATCAGAGAAAGCATCGCGCTGGATCTTAGGCATGACGCTCTCTTCAAGGACCTTTACGCTATTTAAGGCAGCTTGCTTGACCTCCAGGCACACCTCGCGATATTCCTGGGTGCCCAAGAAATCAGGATTAAGCGCGTTAGCGCGGGCTTTAATATCGGCGATCAGCTGCGGGGCGTCGCGCTCTAACATCTTCTCATCGTAGTCGAAATAGAGCATGTTGAGGCCCGTGCTGAAGTTGAATTGAGCGTTCTCTAATGCCTCTTGGACGGTGAAGGTACGCATAAACGCGGCATTGAGGACGCCATCGATTTCCTCAGCAGTCTTATTGACCTGGTTTAAGGAAGTCAGAGTGGTGATCGAAATGATTAAGTTAATCGCGATCACAATGGTAAAACACACCAAGAGTTTGGTCTTAGTGCTCAAATCGTAAAAGAACTTCATCACAAACCTCCATTACCACCTAGGTTGAAAACTAGGTAGGATGGATCCAACACAACAGCCTATCTTGAAGCACACAAAGCTAGCTGCATCATTTCGCATATCTATGCTTAGAGCATGCCTTAGGGCGAGAGAGCGGAGTTACAACTAGCTCAGCAGCTGAGTTCTATCCCAAATATGTGCGCTGTCTCAGGAACCTTGTAAGTTCCGCGAGCTTTTTGCACCATTTTGCAGCGTAATTAACGCTAGGTTATGGTATTTAAGCCATCGCGTTAAGCCTTACGCTACGGGCTTTCGCGCCGAGCAGCACCAAGGCGCCATTGTAACGACATTGCAACAAGAAATGCAAAAGATGCAAACTTCCGAGCTTCCAGCCTTGCCGCAAAATGCATGCGCGATCACAAAATTTGCGTAGTTGGGAGGCCTCAAAGCAAAAGCCCAGTGCCATGGCAAGCATAGCACTGGGCTTGATTGCGCCGCGTGGGCGGAGCACGGCGCTGCACGGGCGTTGCGCGGGCGCGTCACGACGCTGCGTGGTCGCTGCACGGGCGCTGCGTGGTCGCGTCACGACGCTGCGTGGTCGCTGCACGGCGCGGCGCCGGGCGCGCTTAGGCGTTGTTGGAGCGGACCTTGAAGAAGGCCAAGGCCTTATTGAGGTGGCTTAAGTCGTTGTAAGCGCTATCCATCGACTTGTACTGATTGTCGGCGTCTTGCGCCATATCACCTGTCATCTGCGAGATATTCTGCATGTGGGTGGAGATTTCGCTCGTAGCCGTGGTTTGCTCTTCGGCGGCGGTCGCAATCTGGGTGATTTGGGTGTTGACATCGCTGACATGAGTCGAGATGTCGTTGAAGATATCCATAATGTGGCTGGCGTCTTCGGCCACCGTATCCATATTGGCGACCGAGGTATTGATGGATTCGGTCGCCATCTGAGCCTCAGATTGGATATTCTTGACCATCTGCGAGATTTCTTGGGTCGAGGAGGTAGTGCGTGAGGCCAGGGCGCGTACTTCGTCCGCGACCACGGCAAAACCACGACCTGCTTCACCAGCACGTGCCGCCTCAATTGCGGCATTTAAGGCCAAGAGGTTGGTTTGCGCGGCGATATCATCAATGGTCGAGACAATCGAGCCAATGTCGTGGGTTTGCTTGGCTAAGCTTTCGATCTTGGCTGCATTGTCGCGGGTATGATCGCTTTGCTGGCGGATATTGTCGATCGCTTGCTGGACCGTATCTAAACCAGTGCTGGAGATTTCCTTGCAGCGATTTGAGCCCGCCGCAGCGGTCTCACAATTGCGCGCAATGTCTTGCGTGGTCGAAACCATTTGGTTGGCCGCAGCTGCTACGGTAACCGCCTGGTTTTGGATGTCGTTCGACATATTGGCGAAGTTGTGTGAGATGTCTTGTAAATTGCGCATCTCAGTTTGGAGCTTGTTGCACTCATCCTTGGTCATGGCAATGATGTTAGACAGGGAGTTGCGCATGTTGCGCAGCACATTGTGGCTGTGGCCAAACTCATCATTGTGGCCTTGCTTGATGTGCTCGGAGAAGTTGCCTTCGGAGAGCTGCTGGATAATCTTGATTTGGTCGGCCAGGCTGCGCGAGATATAGTTCGACATGATCAAGGTCAAGATCACCGCCAAGATCACAGCCAGAACCGTAAGACCGGCATTGATGTAGATGATCTTGGTATCACTGGCCTGGGCGCTTAAATTGTTGCAGTACTGAGTTTGCTGGCGGAAGATCGAGGCGGCCGCGCGGGTGGCATGGGTAAAGAGTGGGGCGACTTCCTCGTAGTACAGATCAAAGGCTTCCTTGACCTTATGGCTGCGCACTAAGGGCATGACACGGCTCTGAATAATTTCATCGGCTTGCAGTGAGGAGTCACGCAAGGTGATGCAAGCGTCACGGTACTCAGGGGTACCCAGGTATTCAGGGATAATAGCGCGCGCTGAGGTCGTAAGGTTATTGCTTAAGGTGCTTGCCTCAGCGATCAATTGCCCCAAGGTATAAGTCTTGTCGTTTTCGTTGAGGCCATACGAGAACTTATCCTGGGCGTCCTCGACCGCATTTTGCACCGTGTAAATGCGAGTAAAGGCGACGTCGAGGACTTCGTCGATCTTGTCGGCGATGCGGCTGTTATTGGTCAGCGCGGTTAAGGTGATAACGGCGACTATCAGATTGAGCACAATGACAATGCCAAAACTGGTCATGAGTTTGGCCTTGGTGCTCAGGTTTAAAAAGAAATGCATAGACAGAGCCCCCCATATAGTGCGCGCCCCAATATGGGCGTAACGCTATTCCTTGCAAACAGAGGGCACAGCGGCTTAAATTTCACGTTCGTGCAACAGATCTTGGCAACAATTAACTTAAATCTAGCTACTTAAGTTGGTTGGGATAGGTACTGAACATGGCTGTTCAAAGCGTGAGTTTAGGTAGAGTTAGCCTAATGATAGCTACAGTGTGTTTATATCTATTACTAAGATTGCCGTATTTTTGGATGCCGTTTAAGACGACACTGCGCCGCTGCTGCTGCCAATTTTTCGGACTAACTTGCAGCAACAGCGTCCGGCCCCGCCCCCAACCCGGTAGTAGGCATGGGGGCAAGAGAGGCTAACGCAGGGTTAGCGCAGTGTAAGATAGCGCCGCTGGTGTGCCCTACGCGGCGGGTGAGCCTAACCAGCTGGTTAACGCCGTTTAGGCCCAAAGCTCCCTTAGGCGCGAGTCTTGAAGAAGTCGAGGGCCTTCACCAGCTCGGTGAGCTTGATTAAGGCATTGTCGATTGACTCGTGTTGTGAGGTGGCCTGCATCGTCATTTCGCTTGAGGCATTGTTGACGTTGCCTGCGTTCATCGAGATCTCGGCGGTGGCCTTGGTCTGCTCTTCAGTCGAGGTCGCAATCTGGGTAATCTGACTGTTAACAGAGCCTACTTGAGCCACGATTTCGTTAAGCATCTGCTCTAAGGACTTGGCATCGTCGGCGACGGTGGCCATATTTTGGACCGAAGATTTAATCGACTCGGTGGCATTGTTGGCATCAGCCTGAATGCCGGTGACCATCGCGGTGATTTCCTTAGTCGACTTGGCAGTCTTGTTGGCAAGCGAGCGTACTTCGTCCGCGACCACGGCAAAGCCTCGGCCGGCGTCACCGGCGCGTGCTGCCTCAATCGAGGCATTGAGCGCTAACAGATTGGTCTGATCGGCGATATCCTCAATCGTGTTGACGATGGCGCCAATCGCTTGGCTTTGCTGGGCCAGCTGCTCGATCTGATGGGCATTATCCTTGGTGTGCTCAACCTGCAGCTGGACGTTATCAAAAGCGCGCTTGACCATCTCCAGGCCGTGTAAGGTGATCTCACGGCTCTGGTTGGAGCCTGAGGCCGCCGTTTCGCAGTTGCGGGCGATGTCTTGGGTGGTCGAGACCATCTGGTCGGTGGCGGCGGCCACGGTCATCGATTGGTTTTGGACATCGTCTGAAGAGGTCACAATGGCCTGCGAGGCATCACGCAGCTTCTCCAGCTCGCTCTTTAAGGCAGCGCATTGCTCTTGGGTCATGATCAAAATATCGTTGACGTGGACGCGCATCTCGTTGATTGCGGTATGCATGCGTCCAAACTCGTCCTTGATCGGATTGTGCGATTCGTGAGTGAAGTCGCCCTTGGCCATGAACTCAATTAAGTGAATGGCATCGAGCACTTGCTTGGTGATGTAGTGAGCGATAAATAAGGAGATACCGATACTCGATAAGACTACGGCGGCCGCCAGTCCTAACACCAAGTACAAAGCGGAGCGGTCAGATGCTTGGTTGCTTACCGCGATACTTAAATCGGTTTGCATGCGCATCAGCGCGCCAATGCTATCGAGCAGGGACGAGAATTTCGGCACGAAGTCACGGGTGTAGACCGCTAGAGCTTGGTCATCGACTTGGCCATTGGCGATGCTTGGCATAATGTTTTGCTGCAAATCGGCAATAATGGCCGCGCCTTGAGTTTTAACGTTCTGGGCTTCGGCGCGATACTCTGGAGTATCGATATAGTTCAGTCGGATCGCATCAATGCTTTGCTGCATATCGCGCAGAGCTTGCGGCGCATAAGCTGTTAAATCGCCGGCATCATATTGCTGGTCAATATCGTTTAAGCCGCGCGCAAAGTTGAGATTGGCTTGTTGGAAAGTGTGCTGTACCCGAAACACGCGCTTGAAAGCGCCATTTAACGAGGTGTCGATGGTCGCAGCGGCATTTTGAGCTTGATTGAGCACGCTGATCGAAATTGCCACGATCACGAGGTTGATCAAGATGATGGCAATAAAGCCGCCCAAGATCTTAACCCTAGTGCTGACATTAAGCAGATTTGGCATGACCGATCTCCCTTTCCAAACAATCTTGGGCTACCATGCAAATTAGCGCCCATGTTGGCACTATGTCCCAAGGGGCCTTAGCTCCCATGATGGCCTTAGCTCCCATGATGGCTTTAGAACCCAAGGATGCATTATAGGGGAAAAATGAGGGCAACAAATTTGCCCTAGGTAGCAAGATTGTGAGGAGAAGCGATGAGGGTGTGGCAACTGACGCAGCAAGATGCAGACGAGTTGGTGGCCTGTGAGCCGCGCATGGCACCGGTAGTGGCCCATTTTGGCCTGATTGCTCATGACTGCTATGACGATAGCTTTAGCGGCCTGGTGGCAATTATTCTCAATCAGCAGCTATCCGATCAATCTTTTGCGCAGTGCTGGGCGCGCATCGCGCCGCCAGCACGTACCGATCCTGGTTACCTCAAAGCCTTAATCGAGCGTGGGGACTATTTGCCTTGCACTCAAGGCAAGCGCCAGGCCTTGCATGCTATCGCCACCCGCTTTGTCAGCGGGGAGTTTAGCCATCAAGGCCTGCTGGCTCTGAGTAAAGAAGAGCGCCGTGCTCAGTTGCACGCGATCAAAGGAATTGGTCCGTGGAGCTGCGATATGTTTGATTTGATGGTGGCGCGCGAGCGTGATTGCTTGCTCACCGGCGATTTAGGCGTGATGCGGGGCTTGCAGCTGTGCTTGGGGCTTGACCTTAAGGCTCTGGCGCATAAGGAGCGCCGCCTCAAGGAAGAGGAGCTCAAGGCTCACTTTAGCCCAGTAGGATCGTTTGCCACATTTTATCTGTGGGAGGCTTCCAATGCGCGCTTTAGCCCGCTGTAACCACTTGCTGAAACTATGCGCTGGGCGCCAGGTGCTGGCGCCACGCATTTAGCCCGCTAAGGGTAAGAGAAGAAGGGAAGTAGGGGGCACGGTCGGCCTGATCAGGGGCGGGCTAAGCAGGGAGTAGGGCTCTGGCTAGATCAAACTCATCAACAAGACGCACAGAGCACAGATACCAAGGGTGATGAGCTTAAAGGCGCTGACTTGCTTGAGGGAGTTAGTCACGATACTTCCTTAGTGATGGTCAAAGAACATGAACCAAGGTGAGAGGTGCTCTACCTTGGGAGCGCGCCTAAGATACTGGTTTCAGAACTGAAATACAAGTATGTGACTAAGTTTGCACTTTTTCAAAGCAAAATTGCTGGAATTTGGTGCTATTTTTGTTATCTAGGAAGTGTGCACCAAAACGTGCCACATTAGGAGATTACTTGCTATAACGCGGTTAGGTCGGTATCTAGTAGTGAAATACATGTAAGGCCTATTTACCCGTGTTGTGTTGCTGTAATTAATATCTAGAGTTCTTGATGCCAAGAAAATGGCAGGTACCGTCAGCCCCCTTAGGGATGAGCTTTGCTTTAAGCCGCGCTGACAGTCTTTGAGTTAATAGTACATCGATTGCGCCGAGCTCTGCACAGCATAGAACGACGCGCCTTGAAGAAACTATGGGCGCTTGACCTTGCTGAAGAAACAACAAAGCCTGCGCAAGGCAGGCTTTGTGGGCGCTCCAAAGGGCTATTTAGTGGTCTGAGCTTGGGCTCAGGCTATGGTCTATTAGATGCGCTCTTTAGGCTGGCCCTTGACCTTAGGGGCGTCAGCTGCTTGCTCTGAGGCGATGGTGTGCATCATCTCGTGCTCAGCATAGGTCTCACGCTTGAGATTTCTAAAGTGCAAGAAGGTCATGGTGCAGATCATGATGATAAAGCCCACGCCTAAGCTCAGGTAGACATTCAAGGTGAAGCCCGCCACGATATAGCCGATGCACGCAGAAATTGCGGCGATTAAGGCAAATGGCAGCTGGGTCGAAACGTGCTCGATGTGGACGCAGCCCGCGCCGGCCGACGATAGAATCGTGGTATCGGAAATCGGCGAGCAGTGATCACCGAAGACCGAACCTGCCAAGGTGGCCGATAAGGTGACGATGATGATCGAGCCGGTTGGGTCAATGGCCTCAGCGACTACGACGACGATCGGGATTAAGATACCGAAGGTACCCCAAGCGGTGCCGGTCGAGAACGATAAGAAGCTGGCAATGATAAAGATGATGGCAGGTAAGAGGTTACCTAACATACCCATATCATTTTGCACGATGTTCGAGATAAAGACCTGAGTCTGTAACAGGTCACGGCAAACGCCCGAGATGGCCCAAGCTAATACCAGAATCATATTGGCTGGGATCATGGCCTGGACGCCCTTTAATACGCCGCTCATGAACTGCTTTAAGGTCAAGAGGCGACGCGCGGTGAACTGGACGTAAGCGACGAACAGGGCGGCAAAGGAGGCCATGGCCAAAGCAGGACCAGCGCTGGTGTTACCAAAGGCGGCTGCGACCGTGTGGTAGGCTGGATCCTCGCCCCAATAACCACCGACGTAGAGTAAGGACAAGGTGGCAAAGACGATTAAGGCTAAGATCGGAATGACCATGTCCAAGACGCCGCCGCGCTCGGTGACGACATCGATATTATCGTGCTCGCCTTCTGAGCTGCCTAGTGGGCCGTTCTTGATGGCGTCGATTTCAGAGCGACGCATCAGACCGAAGTCAAAGTTGCCAATCGACACTAAGATCACCATCGAAATGGAGAGCAGGGCGTAGAAGTTCCACGGAATGGTGGCGATAAAGGCCTCCATTTCCGACTCAAAGGCACCGGTGGCCTTTAAGTTCGAGCCCACAGCGGCCGCCCACGAGGAGATTGGGGCAATAATGCACACTGGAGCGGCGGTTGAATCGATGATATAGGCGAGCTTAGCGCGGCTGATGCGGTACTTATCGGTGATAGGACGCATCACGGTGCCCACGGTTAAGCAGTTGAAGTAGTCATCGATAAAGATGAAGGCACCCAACAGAGAGGTCGATAAGAGTGCACTCTTACGGCCCCGAATGCGCTTGGTCGCCCAGTCACCGTAAGCGCGCGAGCCACCGGCCATCGCGATCACGTAGACGATCGAGCCCAAGACCGAGCAGAAAATAATGATGTTGAAGTCGATCTTGTTAACCATTACCGTCAAGGCGTTCTGGACGGTGTTAACTACAACGAAGTCCTGCCCCATGCCAATGGTGTAGATCAAGGTGCCGCTTAAGATACCAATGATCAGTGATGAGAACACTTCCTTGGTTAAAAGCGCTAAGGCCACCGCGATAACCGGAGGCACTAGCGAGAGCGCACCTGCGTAGTAAGGTTCCATGACCTCTCCCAGTTGAGTTGAGCGATGGTACGCGCAAAATGCCACAACAAAACGCCACAAAGTCACTAACCGAGGTCATTGGCTTGGTAACCTAGGTTAGTGGCTTTGTGTAGTGGCGGCGCGCCCCAAGAAAAGATTAGGTCGGACTAGTGCACTGTTGCGGCACAAAATCCGGGACTAAAATCGGGCGCATTATACCGCATGTGCCATTTTACGGCCTTTTCTTGCACAACTTTGGTGATAATGCTGCTCAAACTCCAAACTGGGATCCAAAGAAATCATTGTTTGCCCTCTTTTAGAGCAATGGATGATAATGGAGATAGGAGCCGGTTTTTAGCATGCTCCCCTTAAGTAAGTTAAGAGTTGGACTGTGATTGAGTTGCAATGGCGTTAGCAGCTGCCGCTGCAACTAACTTGCTGCCCTCTGGATCGTCTTTGTGGTGCGGCGGGGTTGCCATGGTGATGGGCTCAACTTGGTGTTCAGCAATCACGTGAGTACCATCGAAGCAACGCCAGTACTCAATCTGACGGCTCTCGGCAGATACCACCAAGGCTAAGCCGAAACGTCCTTGGTCGCCATTAACGAATGTATCGAAGGTATAGCCATTCTTATAGACCTGTTGTTGGGCTTCAGCAGCAAGTCTGACCTTGCCATTAGCGCCATCGCTAGAAGTGTAGCGTTTCAGTTCGATCACATAAATTGAGTTACCGACCATGAACTCAAGATCAGAGCGCCCTTTATTGTTGAGCGTTTCTTGGCGCACATCGTCTTTTAAGCTAAAGAGTAGGCACCAGCAAATAAAGGTGCGGTAGGCCACTTCGGTAGCATTGCCCCAGATGTCGTATGGAATTGCACGTAAGAACACATTAAGCTCAGTTATGACATGATCAATGTCATGTTCATACAGAGCTGCTTTAAGGCGATCTGCGGTTTGAGTAAACCAAGGAGTTTTGTCTTTATCCATATCCGCGCCAGTTAAATAACGCAGGAAAATATTGATATAGAACAGCTCAACTTCGCGGTTAGGGAATTTGCAGAAGCACATTCGTTCGTCCAGAATGGTCTGCTCTGGGTTCTTAATGCTAGCGATGGTCAGGTAACCGGTTTGCACCAATAGCGGGTTAAGCTTAATCGTGTCAAAGTTTGTGGTTGAGCTGATTTCAGCTTGAGAAAGTTCAACGCCATCGCCCGTGACTTGATCAATAAAGTCAGACTTGGGCTTAATACGATCTAAAAAAGTACGGAGGGCTTGGGTGGTATTAGAACTGTCCATCCAGTAAAAACCAAACTTTGGTGCTTGGTTTACTGTGTCCGTAACTTGCTTAAAGAATTTGTTTATCGATAAAGGACAATAGAGTTTTACCTCGGCGTTTTCATCAAAGCAAAAACCGTCATATTGCCTTTCAAGTTGAGTGAGTAGTTCATCAGTGCTGATGTTTAAGCGCGAGGCTGCTTCTTTGATGTGGTCGGCGAAGTAACCTTTCATTTCAGGCTCAGTGTAGCCTAGGAGATCCGCATAGCTCGTATTCATGGAGATATCGGTGACAACTTGACCGGTAAAGAGGGAGGTGTCTTGATAACGAGCAATGCCAGTTACTAGCAAAAATTTAATATTTTTAAGATCGCGAACCCATGCATAAAAATCGTTTAGTACTGCCATACTTTTATCAAATGCAGTACGTTCATTAAGATTAGAGGATAATGGATAATCCCATTCGTCTATCAGCAAAACAATCTCTTGGTTGCCGCGAATATAGTTTAAATGTTGGGTTAAGGCAGAGATAGTGTTAATCTCAGGGGCGATCTTTAATACATCGCCAAAGCCAGCTTGAGCAAAAGCACCGCGTAACTTATTGCATAAAGCTATTTCCAGCATGTCGGAATCTTTCATACCAAAAAGCGATATGTTGACGACTGGGTACTGTTCGCGCTTCCAGAGGTCATAAACGGCCAGTCCCTCGAAGTTCTTGACTCCGTTAGTGAACAGCTCGGTAATAGTTGAAAGCAATAAGCTCTTACCGAAGCGGCGCGGACGAGATAAAAAAACCGAGCATTCACCAATTAGATCGTTAATACGTGCGGTTTTATCAACAAAGAGAAAACCTTCTTTTCTGATTTGATTAAAATCGGATGAAGTAACATTAATCGGTTGAAGCGAAGATTTTGCCAGAGGTTTTAGCGTGAATGGTTTCATCATAATGAAATCCTTGCCAGGTTAAACTTTGGCGCAATGAAGTTATGATTAAATGGAGTGATGCATAGCGTAAGTCTAACTTTATTTGCCACAGACTCTACGCTTGGCTCACCGCAATTTAGTGGGGGATAGCTACTTTGAGCCCGCATTTGCGGGCGGCATCCTTGGTTAATACCCCACTAAATTGCGGAGAGTCTACGCTTCACGATTAATACTTGATAGTTAACTTTCTAATTATAGCACCGTATATTAGGTTGTTGGAATTGCAAGGTTTGGTCTAGCTCTCAAGTGCAACCAAGGCCGCATGAGCCAGCAGCCGGGAGATGATGCTGCATGGTCGATGCGGCCTTGGTCAGTGCGCCTTAGAGCGGCGCACCTTGGGTCAGCTTTGGGCTAAGCTGAGAACTTCTTGGTGGTCGAAGTGCTAGGCTCTGGGACCTTAGCTGGATCTAAAACATTGCGCTGAGCTTGCTGGTTGATAGCATTAATGCCCGAGCCTTGAGTCGGCTGGGTATTAACACCATTGGCTGTGTTGTCTTGATTGGTGGCGGCGCTAGGGTTGAGGCTATTATCTTCTGGGATTAAGCTTGAGGAGTTCTCATCTTGGGTGATGGTGCGGCTCATTGGGGCCACGCCTTGAGCGCGGGTGCCCTCAGCGGCGCTGCTACCCTCAGCAGCATTGGTGCCGTTAGTGGCGCTTTGGTTGCCTGGTTCAGGGGTAGTGCCTTGAGCGCCATTGGTACCAGATTGTCCCTTGGACTCAGAACTGCCTTGAGCTTCTTCTTGCTTTTGCTCATTGAGCTCTTGGCGCGCCTGAGCTTCCTTTTGGCTGGCCTCAGCATAGACTTGGCGGTCTTGTGCCGATGGCTGAGCTGGAGCTAAGGCGGCACGCTTGACCACCTGCATCTTGGTGATGGTGTCTTGTGGATCGGATTCCTCGCCTATATCGATGCTGACCTCACCATCGGTGATATAGCGCTTGCCATCAGGGCCGGTCTCGTAGGTGTAAGAAGGTGCGGCTGCGTACTGACCACCGGCGCTCTTATGGGCGTTTTCGTGGGTACGAACCTCGGCATCGCGATCCTTCATCTCCTCGACTTCAGCCTGCTCTTCCTCGGTTAATTCCTCACCATCAATGCCCTTGTCACGCTGCTGGGCGCTGTTAGCCTGAGACTTATTTGTCTCACTCTCAGCTTGCTTTGAGGTGCCGACAGCGGAGTCAGTGGAAGCAGGCTCAGTTCCTTGCTGGATTGCAATGTGCTCGCTGCCTTGCTGGGTTACAGCTGGCTCTGCCACTTGCTTAGTAGTAGCGGAGGTGGACTGGGTAGAAGCTGCAGTGGACTGGGTGGCGGCTTGGCGTACTTGACCGCTGGTCGATGGATCCTCGCCGGTGATGGCGCGGTAGGATTGAGTGGCACTGGTGTCCGTGACGTCGTCGGCAGTGGTGATAACTGGCTCGGCAGACTGCTCGGAGACGCCTTGACGACCGTATTCGATGTAGGCTTGGCGGGCGATATGGCGCTGGTGGGCGAACATATCGTTTTGATGGTCTTCGTAGCGGGTCTGAGAGGTGGCAAGATCCACCAAATTGTCTTGGTTTTGCCCGGTGACACGGGTCGCCTTATTGATGTCGCCCACGTTTTGCTGTGGGGTAAAGCGACCTGAATTGATTACGCCCACATTTTGTGAGGCATTGATACCATTTACGACTGCCATAACTCCATCTCCCTTGGAAGCAATGCGACTTAGGAACGGCCCATCATTGCCGCATCTATTCTTATCGGCCTAGGACGAACTTTCTTGAGTGCGATACCATTCTTGGAGCGTCCAATCAATGCCTTGGTGAAAACGCTCGGTGACTTGGTGAAAGTGCCCGCCGGGGTTGATTACCAAGGTTTTAGCGCAGTCCTGGTAGCGCTCATAAGCCTCACGAGTGCATCGTTCGACCTCACGAAACATCTTGGGACCGCTATTCTTTTCCTTGGCACCGACCGAGAGATAAACCGAGCGCAGGGAGCGCTTCGGCGGTAAGGTGATTGCCTCCAGCACTCTAGGGTACCAGAGCGACCCAGAGCAGGAAATAACCCGGTCAAAAGGGCTGTCTGCTTGTGCAGCCGCCCATAAGGCAAAGAGGCCTGCTAGGGAATAGCCCGCAATAATAGGCGCAGCGGCCACCGGTACTGTGAGCAGAGCTTTAAGCGTGGGAATGAGCGATGTGGTGAGCTTATGGTAGTACTCCGGTCCCTGTGCACTGCTAAAGCGCTCACCGAGCTCGAGGCACGGGTAGGGTAAAAACTCACTTTCGCTCACTCCAGTGATGGTCGCTAGGTGGCAAGGATACGGACCTTGGTTCAGTTGCTGCCACAGGGTGTCAGGATCCTCAAGGTAGTGGCCCACGGTGAGCGGAGGTGGATTTTCTACATTACCCGCTTCACATTGATATAGCGTGAGCTCATAGGGACCGAAATTGCAGCGGTGTCCTATCATCATAACCCTCTTGAAAAAGAGAAAAGGCTAGAGCCGTGGGCTCTAGCCTTTTGTGAATTAATTAAGCGCGCTTAGTGCGGGCGCTCGGTGGTGTCGACCACCTTGGCTTTGGCCAAGTTCGACTTGACGGCCTCAGCGTCTTGGGCGCGTAAGGTTACGGCCACCGCGCTGGTGTCTTGGGTCGCCTTGATCTTCTTGGCCTGGGCCTTGGCGCCACCTAAGTCCTGCACCGTGGTACCCTTAGTGCGCACTATGCCCGAGCCACTGCTGACTGCTTCCGAGTCCGCCATCAGGTCGGCCTCATCTTCTGGGTTGGCCTCAAAGGCTTGGACGCGGGCGTTCTTTAAGGCCACTTGCTTGGCTTTGGCTGACGCCAGCGAGCTTGCGGTAGTGGCATTGCCCTTTGGCTTAGGCATGACCTTGTCGCCAGGTTTGACCTCAGTACTTTCAGCGCTGACTTGCTCGCACTTTTCCTCTTCTAACAGGTCAGGGGTGAGCGGAGCGCTGACCATTTCACTGCTGTGGTCTAAGACCTTGACCATACCGGCTTGGGCTAAAGTCGAAGAAACCAAACGCTGCTGAGCGGTGACGTCCTTAGCCGAAGCACCTAAGGCAGTGACTTCGGCCTTGGTGTCCTTTAAGGCGGCTTCTGCGGCGGCGTTGGCGGCAGCGGTGACCTCGGCGACCTTTTGCGCCTCCGAAGCTGCGGCTTGCTCTATCTCAGCTTGCTCTATCTCAGCTTGCTGCATTTCGGCTTGAGCCGCATGTTGGCGGTCAAACCAAATCGCAGGAACGGTCTCGATGTCGGCTAAACCTGGGGCCTGCTTGAACGACTCATCCTTGCTGATTAAGTCCTTAAGCTGGGTGATGGTCTGCGCTGCGAT
This sequence comes from uncultured Anaerobiospirillum sp., assembly GCA_944392765.1. Classification (GTDB taxonomy): domain Bacteria; phylum Pseudomonadota; class Gammaproteobacteria; order Enterobacterales; family Succinivibrionaceae; genus Anaerobiospirillum. Next base: position 7,190 of record CALXXU010000043.1, on the reverse strand, counting down.
GTCTTGACCGCGCTTCACCGCTTCAGCTTGCTCCTTTAACACGGCTAAGGCTGCAGCTGGCAAGCTCAGGCGCTCCAAGGTAGCAGCATCAGGGGCACGAAGAGCACCGTGTGGGGCGCTGTAGTGGAGCTTTTGCTCGCTTTGGGATGCCTTTTCGGCCTTGTCGGCATCAGCACGCTTGCGCTTTTGCTTCTTGACCATGGAGAGCCAGGCAAAGAAGGTAAAGACCGAGACGATTAAGACGATGATGGTCGCTAAGGCATTGATCTCAGGGGACAGACCACGACGTATCGAGGAGAAAATCACCATCGGTAAGGTGTTGGAGTCTGGACCTGCGATAAAGCTGGTGATAACCAGATCGTCCATCGACATGGTAAAGCCTAAGAGGAAGGCGGCGATCTCAGATGGCATCAGCGCCGGTAAGATCACGGCAAAGAAGACCTTGATTGGGCCTGCACCTAAGTCCATCGCGGCCTCTTCGATCGAAATATCGAGCTCTCTAAAGCGCGAGCGAATTACGACCGTGGTGTAAGCCGAGCAGAAGGTGACGTGCGCGATCCAAATAGCAAAGATGCCCCGGTTAGCAAAGAGCTCAATTTCGCTGCCTAAGGTAACGAAGATGAGCAGCATGGCAAGACCGGTGATGACCTCTGGCAGCACCATTGGGGCGGTCATGAGCAGCACAAAGAGAGTTTCGCCTCTAAAGCGGCCCACGCGCACCAAGACGAAGGCAGCCAAGGTGCCGATCACAACCGAAGCACATGCGGTCATGAAGGCAATTAACAGCGAGATGCCCACGGCGCGGATGATATCGGCGTTTTGGAATAAGGCGCGATACCAGCGCAGCGAAGTCTCCGTCCAGACCGTGACCATGCGCGAATCGTTGAACGAGTACACGATCAAGGTACCGATCGGTAGGTACAAGAAGATCAGGGCGCAGATCACGATTACAGCGCGAATGAGCGCGCTCTTACGTTCCTTAGTTACGTGCATTGCCCTTCTCCTGCTCTTTGCGTTCTAACTTGTAAAAGAACACAATCGGGATGACCAAGATGATCAGCATCAAGATCGCCACAGCGCATGCCAGCGGCCAATCGCGATTGTTAAAGAACTCTTGCCACAGAATGCGACCGATTAAGATCGAGCTCTTACCGCCGAGCAATTCTGGGATGACGTACTCACCGATCGCCGGAATGAAGACCAGCATGGAGCCAGCAACGATACCGGACTTAGTCTGCGGGATTAAGGTGTTAAAGAAGGTCTTGATCGGGCGGCAACCTAAGTCGGAGGCTGCTTCAATCAAGCTATAGTCCACCTTCATCAAGGCCGAGAACAATGGCAGCACCATGTACGGCAGGTAGCAGTACACGATACCGATGTAAACGGCCAGATCGGTTTGCAGAATCTGCACCGGTTCACTCACAATGCCCAGCGCCATCAAGATGTCGTTGATGAGACCATCCTTCTTCATCAAAGTCATCCAGGCGTAGATACGCACGACAAAGGAAGTCCAGCTTGGCATGATCACCAGCATGAACAGCACATTGCGCATGGCCGGCTTGGCGGTCGCCAAGGCCCAGGCAATCGGGTAGCCGATCAGAAGGCAGAACAAGGTCGAGAACGCGGCTACCTGCAAGGATTTGAGGTAGGAGCGAATATAGGTGCCGTCCGGATCGGTGAAGATATAGGTGTAGTTTTCAAGGTGCAAGATGATTTGCATTGCACCTTCTTCAAAGGTCACCAGCGGCGAATAAGGCGGAATCGCAATTGCCGTTACCGAGAGGCTGATCTTAAAGATGATGAAGAAAGGCACCAAGAAAAATAAGATCATCCACAGGTAAGGCACCGCGATAATGGCAGCACGACGCCACGAGCTATTCTGGGCGTTCGGATGCGCTGGTGCCGCTGCGATGCGCTTGGGTAAAAAAGCGCGGCGGATAGATGAAAGATTGGAACTAAGGCCAGTAGTCATACCGTCCAAGTCTCCACAAAAAGCCAAACAAGCCCTGAACATCAGGGCGCTGAGCTACCCAATACGGGGCACAGGGCCACTTAAGTTAAACCACTTAAGCTAGGCCACTCGGCCACCTTACAGTTGCCTGGCACTAAGCTACCCGACAATCTCATAGCGGGCACCAAGCTACCAGTCCAAGGACTACCCATACCGGGCGCTAGGCTCCACTTAAGGGGGACATGCGGCCCGAAGCGCTACTTCAAAGGACGCAAGCCCACCCCTATGCGGGGCGCGGGGCTAAATGGTTAGGGCGATGCAGGAATCTGGATCCCAACTTAAATAGACGTGATCGTCCCAGGTTGGCAGACCCTGCTTGAAGCGGTCGACGTTTGGTAAGGTCGAGGTGATACGACGGCCGTTACTGAGCTTGACGTAGTAAATCGAGACGTCACCTAAGTAGGCGATGTTTTCGACCACGCCTTCGCACCAATTGGTATTGCTATCTGGGCGCTCATGGGAGATGTAGATCTTCTCTGGGCGCATCGCGATGATGAGCGGCATACCGTCAGCAAGGTCAATATCGTGCTCAAGCTCAATTAAGTGGTTGAAGTCACGGGCCTTGATTAAGGCCTGATCCTTCGAGGAGGTCACCAGCGAGCTCTCGAAGATATTGACCGAGCCGATGAACTCAGCGCAGAAGCGGCAGTTCGGGTTCTCGTAGATCTCGCGTGGGCCGCCGATTTGGATGAACTCACCACGGTCCATAATGGCGATACGATCGGCCATAGTCATGGCTTCTTCTTGATCGTGGGTCACCATCAGGCAGGTTACGCCCACCGAGTTGATGATATCGACTAACTCCAGGCGCATCTGCTCACGCAGCTTCTTATCAAGTGCACCCATTGGCTCATCTAAGAGCAGCAGGCGTGGTTCTTTAGCAAGCGAGCGGGCTAAGGCAACACGCTGGCGCTGACCACCTGAGAGCTGGAATGGCTTGCGGTCGACGTACTGCTCCATATGTACCAGGCGCAGCATGCGGTCGACGCGCTCGGCGATCTCAGCCTTAGGTAAGCGGCTTTGCTTAAGGCCAAAGGCGATGTTCTGCCCTACCGTCATATAAGGGAAGAGGGCGTAGGATTGGAACATCATGTTAACCGGGCGCTTGTAAGGAGGCACGCCGATTAATTCTTGGTTGCCTAACATGATGGAGCCGGAGGTTGGCGTCTCAAATCCTGCCAGCATACGCAGCAAGGTCGATTTGCCGCAGCCGGAGGAGCCTAAGAGTGCGAAGATTTCGCCCTCGTAGATAGTGAGGTCGACTTCATCGACGGCGATGAAGCTTTCAAAGCGCTTAGTGAGCTTCTTGATCGTTAAGATCGGCTTACGCTTTTGCTCAGCAGGAGATGGCTTTTGGCCCGGTAAATCACCTGGACGGTGGCTTAAAGTGCCGCTCTTAGCTGCGCTTTCGGCCTCTTTGGTGGCAGCATTCAGAGCCGCCCCAACCTTAGTAGTGCTTTCCACTAGATCCAAATCCAAAATGAGATCATGCCAATGCTGCCCGCACCGACACAGCCTCAAGCCTCAGCTTAAGTCCGTCACGGAACACAATCTAAAAAGAAAGCAGCATGGTTGCTGGCAATGATCAAGCTCATGAAGAAAACTCGCTTACAACGAGACCCAAAATTGCCGCTTATCTTACTGAAAAATAAAGGCAAAAGGGGATTTTTTTCGGTTAAGTTTGCATTAAAGGGCCATCTTAAGAAAAGTCGAGCTAACCCCAGCTCCGTCACAGCCCCATCTTAGTGCCGCTAAGGCCCATGGCATGGGCGTTTGCGCCAAATAAGAGCCACAAGGCCATAAGTTTATTCCCTGCCGCAGCCCAAGCACTGCTCAGCTTAAGAAAAGGGTGGTGGTGGTACGACCACTGAAGCGCCCCAAAATAGCGCAGCTCCCAGCAAGCAGGGCACCGCTCAGCCCCAACAAAGGGCAATAGGCCATGCTGACCAGATAGATTCAAGGGACATGCTAACCGAGCTCAGCTAACCAAATAGGCTCAAAGAGAGCCCACCAAGAAGCTTGCCCTCCGCTCAACCAAGGAAGCTATTCTTGCCCTCAATAGCGGCGCAATATGAATTCAAAGCCCAGGTCGCACCACCGCTCAAGATAGGGCAACGGGTCTTAAATCTGCGCTCAAATGAGAGCCAAGAACCGTGTTTGTGCGGCCTAATAAGGGCCAAGCGCCATGCTATACTTAGCGCCGTCGCGTTAGGACAGAAGTCAACAATAAAGGAGAGCGCAGGGACATGCAGAACTTTGATTATCAGCGCCGCACTTACGTCTTATTCGGGCGCGGGCGCGAGAACGAAGTAGGTTCCCTGGTGAAGTTTGAGGGAGGACGCCGTGTCTTACTGCACTATAGCGATGATGCCCAGCATAAGTCCGATCTCATTGACCGCATCAAGCGCGCCTTAGACCGCGCTGGCCTTGAGTTTTTTGAGTTAGGCGGGGTTGCCGCCAGTCCTGAAGCGGACTTGGTTTATCAAGGCATTGAGCTGTGTCGCTCCACCCAGATCGACTTTGTCCTCGCCATTGGCCAAAGCGCCGTGATTGACAGTGCCAAGGCCATTTGCGCCGGTGCGCTCTACAACGGTGATTTCTGGGACTTCTTCTCTGGCTTAAGAGAGCCGGTGCGGGCGCTGCCATTAGGTGCCATTGTCACCACGACCGACGCAGGCTCGGAGTGTTCCAGCGTCTGCACCTTGGTCAACACGGTGGGCGGTCAGCGCCGCAAGGCCAACAAGAGCTCGCCAATCTTCCTGCCGCGCTTTGCCATCTTAAATCCAGAGCTGAGTCTTAACATTGATAGCGCCACCACGGTGATTGGCGCGATGGACATGATTGCCCACGTTATCGAGTGCTACTTCACCAATACCCCGAACGTACAGGTGACCGATGAGCTGTGCGAGGGTATTTTGCGCACTATTGTCAGCATCCTGCCGCAAATCTTAGAGGATCCAAGCGACTACGACGCGAGAGCTAACTTAATGCTGGCGGGCTCGTTAGCGCAAAACGGCATGTGTGGCTTAGGCCGTGAGGCCGACTGGTCGACTCACCTATTAGAGCTGGAACTCAGCGCCCGCTATAACACGGTGCATGGCGAAGGCTTAGCGGTCTTGCTCCCAGCGTGGATGACCTATTGCCTGCACGGCAACGTCATGCGTATGGCGCAATTTGCGACCAAGGTCTTTGGCGTCGCCATGAACTTTGAGGATCCGGTCACTACCGCAAGAAGAGGCATCGAAGCCTTTAGAGCGTGGCTCTATCGTTGTGGCCTGCCGCAGAACTTTGCTGAGATGGGCCTGCCGATGGTGGATATCCCAGAGCTGGTGGCACGCTTAGGCTTAAAGCCAGGTCAGACCATTGGTAACTACGTCAAGCTCGACAGCGCGGCCTGCGAGTCCATTTACACCATTGCCTACACCTACCGTCACAAGCGCACCTTAGTAAGCTCCGGTCGTGCTCCCGCCGCACCCCAAGTCTCCAAGCTTTAGAGCCGCTGTAAGCAGCTGTAGGTCATAACCCGCTAGGTAATAGGGAAGCCTTGGCTTAGGTCAAGGTGATGTAGGGCGCAATCGCAGATAAATGCCTGATACGCGCGCAGGATGAAGGAGTGTAGAAAGATGCGGCGCGCAGGGCTAAGAACAGAGGTGAGTAGGGTGAACCATGAGGACACTTGAGCGCTAAGTGAGCGCTGTGTGGACGTTTCGGCGGCTGTGGGGTTGGGCTTGCTGCGGTGTATATAGCTTAGGTGTGTTCGATGTGTCATCGGACAAGGTTAGGCTATTTAACGCCGACTGCGTGTGCTGTTGGTAGGCTTAAGTTAATCTACCGACTTTGCTTTATCTTCTTGAGGCTCTATATCTTCCTTGCCGCCGATCCAGCGGTATTGATTGGTTCGGTAAGATTCTCTAATGTCGAACTCGCGCTTATCGTGGGCAAGTACCTCCTTGAGAATCCATCCACCATCGATGGCAGCTTGGCGTAGAGCATAAGAGATGTGTTCAGCAGAGTCATCGTTTGGGTTCTTGTGCTTGAGCCATAAATCGTACATTGGTGTCCCATTCCAAAAGAAGTTGCCATCATCTGTTGGATTATCGCTCGTGCCACGGCCCATGAGGTCGCGTAAGGCGAACCATTCGTTTGGGTTGAGTTTGCACCAGACGTACACGGCACCTTGCAAGAAGGCGAAGATGAGGTCGTGCTGTTGTTTGGTAATACCGCTCACAGAGCGGAGTTTGGATTTGTCGAAATCTTTGATTGACATTATGTGATCCTTATGCTGTTTTACGCTGATTCAATAGCGTTGCGTAACCAATGCGTGCGCCGCAAATAAAAACGGCAGGTTGCCCTGCCGTGAGATGACCATTTAGAGAGAGAATCGTTATGAACCGAGCAGGCTTAAAGCGATGGTAGGACGCTGGTTAGCCTGGGCCAGCACGGTCTGCGAGGCCTGCTGGATGATGTTGTTTTGGGTCAGCGCAGCGGTCTCAGAGGCGAAGTCGGTGTCGCGGATACGCGAGCGGGCATCGGACTCGTTCTCAGAGATGTTGGACTGATTGCGGATGGTGGCTTCCATGCGGTTCTGGATCGCACCTAAGTCCGCGCGCTTGGAGTCAACGGCTTGAACAAAGCTGTCAATGAGTGCAATTACATTGTTTGCTGCACATTGAGTGCGAATATCAAAGTGAGCATTGGAGTTTGCAACAGGCTGGTACATACCCCTGCTTTGGTTAGCAGTAACTAAGTTCGAAATAGTTATGTTGCCAGCAATTGCCGCAATACCGGAGATGGTAAAACCTTCAGTCCATTCTAAGGTAATACGATTGTCTTTGTTTGAGCCAACGTGGAAGATTAAGTTTCCATTGGCTGGAATTAATCCTTCACCAGCACCATCCAAAATTTGCTCACCAGCAAAAGTTGTGTCTTTAGCAATGCGGTTAATTTCAGCACAAAGTTGATCTACTTCTTGCTGCAAGGCATCGCGATCTTGCTGCGCATTGGTACCGTTAGATGATTGCACGGCTAAGGTACGGATGCGCTGGAGCATATTGGTGGTCTCATCGAGCGCACCTTCAATGGTCTGGGCCAAGGCGATGCCGTCGTTGGCATTGCGGTTACCTTGGTTCAAGCCATTGATCTGGGAGGTCAAGCGATCCGAGATCATTAAGCCTGCGGC
>CALXXU010000042.1 GCA_944392765.1 uncultured Anaerobiospirillum sp. | reverse complement strand
CATTTTTTTTAATTTTTAAGATTCACTTAAGGTCACTCTTGACCTCAGTTAAGCAAATTTACGTTGGGTGTGTAGATTTAGCCATAAATTATACCTCCAATTAAACTCAAGCTATACTGCAATTATCCCAGTTTTACGCTATTCAGTGGCTTGCTTTACCCCTAATTTAGCCCCTTTATTTAGGCTTAGGAGTTCAGCGACTTCATCATCTCTTCGACGCTATCAAAGGGGCCGTACATATCCTCATCACGCTCAGCCTCCTCCATTGCGGCCAGCGTAACGGCATTGGGCTCATCAGCACGCAATGGGAACGGTAAGCCGTGGCAGCGCAGGGACTGAAGGAAAAAGATGCGGGTAGCTGTGCTTAGATCCAGTCCCAAAGACTCGTACAGAGCCGCTGCCTGGGCTACGAGCTCAGGCTCGATATCGAGTTTCAACTTCTTGGACTTAGCCATGAATCATGCCTCCGCTAAAATCAACTCACGTCTAATTATCTCACAATTTAAGCAATTGTCGTTGAGTTGCGCTAATAATTGAGCAGAGTTGTTTGAGGCTTGCCTCGGCCTCGTGTGTAGCGGGCGCAAAAGATCAATACCAGCAACGAAGGTTCACTGCTCTTAGCTTTCAAGGATGGCTTCCCCTACTGCGCGTAGGACGGTAAATGGAGGGATGGTGCGGAAGAAGGCGGGCCGAATTGTCATTTAACATAATTCGGTGGTGCAGATATGAAAAAAGACCAGTTAAGATCCTTAATCAATGGTGGAGGCATACGGGATCGAACCGTAGACCCTCTGCTTGCAAAGCAGATGCTCTACCAACTGAGCTATGCCCCCAATAGATTTTATTCTTTAAACGCACTATGCGCTTAAATGGTGGAGGTATACGGGATCGAACCGTAGACCCTCTGCTTGCAAAGCAGATGCTCTACCAACTGAGCTATACCCCCAGTAAGTTCTAACCTTCTTGGTGGAGCTGACGGGGATCGAACCCGTGACCCCTTGCATGCCATGCAAGTGCTCGTACCAGCTGAGCTACAGCCCCACTTGGTTAGATTGTCTTCTTGAGCAACGTGGTGGAGCTGACGGGGATCGAACCCGTGACCCCTTGCATGCCATGCAAGTGCTCATACCAGCTGAGCTACAGCCCCGCGTTGTCTTGAAAACGGTGCTCATTATACGTGTGGATTTCAGGGTGTCAACAAAGACTTAAAAAAATCTTAACTCAGGCAAATGTGATCTAGCTTACAAAACACGCCAAAACCCGATAAATACGGGCTTTATAACCACCTCAAAAATTGCTAATCTATTTACTTTGGCCATATTCCCCAAATTTAACTTGAAGCCCTTTTTCACTCCAAAAGCCCTACTCGCGCCGCTTCAGCCCTCATTTAGCCTGCATCAACCGCACTCCAACAGCTTGGCCGCAACGCAGGCCCGTCCCGCTCCCCGCCCTAATGAGGCCGCTCCCCACCGCGAAAATTCACCGTCACCTCGCTCAAGAACCGCATAAATAAGCGGTTTTGGCGCGCCAGATCCTCCTAAATTGGGGCGAAATACATCAAAAAACTAGTTGACTTTCTGAACGACTGCGATATAATGTAGATGCATCTTGAGGGGGTAAGGGGGTGACCGGTCGATCTTCCCTCACCTCCTCAAGATCGGTGGCTGTCCTTCGTTGAAGGACGATTTCCTGTAAAAACTTAAGGAGGGTTGTTAATGAAACTGTTAAGTTTCGAGTTCCTGAAGATCATGGACCCACAAGGGATCGAAATGACGATGTTCCAATTCACTTGTAACCACCAGTTGATCGTTGTTGGATTCATCATTTGGTTTTTAAAGATCACATTCCAGAGATAACCGAGAAGACGATTAACTCGATCTAAAGAATCATCAAGGGGTGTGGTAGAACCCATGTGAAATTCCTACCACCCCCCTGTTTGAGGCCGGTTCGCGCAAGCAGCGTTGAACCGAGCTCCCTGAAGGGCCACCAAGAGCAACCCCTTCAGTCGGCCGCGCAGTAAGGCCTGGCTTCCACAAGGCCAGCACCAAAAATCCACAGCAACTTCGTCCCCACGCGCGCGGCCCAACAATGTCCCCTACCCCCAAACGTACGTCCTGCCCCCAAATGCGTTTAGCACGATTTTTTGGGGTATGGGGTTAATTTTGTGCTAATCTTTATGCCCGCTGTCGACGGATCCCCTGTTGGACAGTGATTTGGGTTTTGGTTTAGAGGAGCTCTTGCTTTATGGCTACTAAGGCTGCATCCACCTACGATGGCTCATCCATTGAGGTCCTAGAAGGTTTAGAGCCGGTACGACGTCGTCCGGGCATGTACACCGATACCACGAGCCCTAATCACTTGGGCATGGAAGTCATCGACAACTCGGTCGATGAGGCCTTAGCAGGCTTTGCTACTCATATCGACGTCATGCTCCATAGTGATGACTCACTTGAGGTCATCGACAATGGCCGTGGCATGCCGGTCGACCTGCACCCAACCGAAAAGGTCCCGGCGGTCGAACTGATCTTCGGGCGGCTGCACGCGGGCGGTAAGTTCAACTCCGACAACTACGGCTTCTCGGGCGGTCTGCACGGCGTGGGCGTGAGCGTGGTTAACGCACTGTCGCTGCGTCTTGAAGCACGCATCCAGCGTGGCGGTAAGATTTACCAAATCGCCTACGAAAACGGCAACAAGGTCGAAGAGCTTCACACCATTGGCACCTGCCCTAAGGGCGCCACTGGTACCGCAATCCGCTTCTGGCCGGACGGCTCGTACTTTGATAGCAAGCGCTTTAACCTAAAGGCTTTAATGCACTTGCTCAAGGCTAAGGCCGTACTCTGCCCTAATCTCTCGGTGCACTTTGTCAACGAAGCCACAGGCGAGGAGTTCACCTGGACCCATGAGGGCTCCTTAGGCAATTACCTCTTGAGCCAATGCGCCGGACGTGCTATTGCGCCGATGCCACCATATAGCGAGGTGGTCACCAATGCCGACTCCGAAGTCGCCTTTGCCGTGGCCTGGGAGCTAGAGGGCAGTGAGCGCGTCCGTGAATCCTTCGTCAACCTCATTCCAACCGCTGAGGGTGGTACCCACGTCAATGGCTTGCGCTCAGGTCTCTTGGCCGCGATGCGCGAATTTTGCGATCTGCACAATCTGCTGCCACGCGGCTTAAAGCTGGTTCCAGATGACGTTTGGGCGGCATGTTCCTTTGTTTTGTCGGTTAAGATGCGCGATCCGCAATTTGCCGGTCAAACCAAGGAGCGTCTCTCCTCACGTGAGTGCGCGTCCTTAGTGGAGAGCGCAGTTAAAGATCGCTTCTCGCTCTACCTTAACGCCAACGTGGATACCGCCAAGGAAATCGCCGAACTCATTATCCAAAGTGCTAAGCGCCGTGAGGCCTCGGCCAAAGTGGTCGAGCGCAAAAAGGCCACACGCGGTCCGCAGCTGCCAGGCAAGCTGGTCGATTGCACCAGCACCGATCCATCGCGCTCTGAGCTCTTTATCGTGGAGGGTGACTCGGCGGGCGGCTCAGCACGCCAAGCCCGTGATGCTAGCTGCCAGGCGATCCTGCCGCTGCGCGGTAAGATCCTCAACACCTGGGAGGTCAATGCCTCGACCGCTCTGGCTTCCGAGGAAATTCGCGCTATCTCGGTGGCGATCGGCTTAGAGCCTGATAGCAACAATCTCAACGGCCTACGCTACAACAAGATCTGCATCTTAGCGGACGCCGACTCGGACGGCCTGCACATTGGCACCCTGTTATGTGCCCTCTTTGTGCGCCACTTCCCGGAGCTGGTTCGCCAAGGTCACGTCTATGTCGCCTGCCCACCGCTCTATCGTATCGACTACAACAAGGAAAAGACCTACGCCCTTGATGATGCCGAGCTGGCCTTAAAGCAAAAGAAGCTCTTAGCCAAGGGCGCCAAGCCTGAGAACATCCGCATCCAGCGCTTCAAGGGCTTAGGTGAGATGAACCCAGAGCAACTGCGTGAGACCACCCTGGCCCCGCAGTCACGCCGCTTAATGCAGCTGACCTTAGAGGACGAGAGCAAGGACGCCACCTTTGCCCTCTTTGACATGCTGCTCTCCAAGAAGCGCGCGGCCGACCGTCGTGTCTGGCTCGAGGAAAACGGCGACAAGGCCGAGTTCCTGGACTAACGAACCAGCGCGCCCCAGCCCAAAACAGAGCCCCTCAGCATAGTGCCCTGAGCGGACGTGCAGCTGCGTGCTCCCGGCCCCATACGCTCAGAGAGCCTAAACTGGGCACGGCCCTGGGGCACGCCCCCTGATACGAGAAGCACGCCGTCAGTTGCGTACGTGCGACGCTCAAAGGCGCATGCAGCCAGCTAGGACGCAGTGTACGGCGCTCAAAGCTGCGGCGCATGCAGCTCGCAATGACTCAGCATGTGACTTAAGAGGCAGGGCTCATTCTGTCAGCTCTGACTCTGGGGGCGCTGCTCAGAGCTGCGCGGTAGCGGGCTGCTACGGCACAGCACTGAGGTCGCGGCAGCGCAGGCGCCAGCGGCGCAAAGTGGCTTCTTGGTGCGTGCAAATGCGGAAAAATCGCTTAAAATCGGCATAAGGCTTGCTCAAGCCTTGCCGATTTTTTCTTTTTGCTGAGCGGGATTAAGCCCCAAAGTGGGATATCTCTTGTTTCACCCTTAGTGCCAGACTTGCAGTGCGCTGCAAGTTTCCTAGATGGCTACAGCTCAGGTAGCCACGCCCTGACAGAGGAGAGCAAATGGCCGAGTCGTCCGATGGACAGGAGAAGACCGAAGAGCCGACTGGTAAACGAATATCAGACGCGCGTAAGAAAGGTCAACTTCCTCGTTCCCGTGAAGCAGGCACATTCTTTGTGCTGCTCTCAGGCGTATTGTCGCTCTGGCTTATGGCCCCGTATTTGGGTCATGGCATGGTGGGCGTCATGCGCAATTCGTTTGTCATGGAGCGCGAGCAGGTGTTCGATCTCTACGAGATGGGACATATCTTCGTACAAGATATCCTTGCCATTGCGATCCCATTGCTGGCGATCTGCGGCATCATTGTGGTGGCCGCCTTCTACGGCAATATCATGATCGGTGGCATGAACTTCTCGACCGAAGCTATCACCCCTAAGCCCGATCGCCTCAATCCGCTCAATGGCTTTAAACGTATCTTCAGTCTCAACTCAGTAGTTGAGCTGATCAAGAGTATCTTAAAGGTCGCCTGTATTGGCTCGATCTGTTACTTCTTGATTACCTGGCGCTTCCCCAATATTTTGCGCCTGTCCTACATCAACATCCAAAGCGCGGTCAGCGATGCCTTTAGCATCCTGTTCTGGTTCATGCTGCTCATCGTGTGCGCGATGGTCCCGATCATCATGCTCGATGTGCCGTTCCAGATTTGGCAATATCGCCAGCAATTGCGCATGACCAAGCAAGAGCTCAAGGATGAGATGAAGGAGACCGAAGGTAATCCTCAGATCAAGAGCCGTATGCGCCGTATGCAGTACGAGATGGCGGCCCGCCGTATGATGGCCAAAGTCCCAACGGCCGACGTGGTGGTCACCAACCCTACCCACTATGCGGTAGCGCTCTCCTACGATCCTGAAGGTGAGCTTGCCCCAGTGGTGGTCGCTAAGGGCGTCGATGAGGTTGCTGAGAAGATCAAGGAAATTGCCCGTGAGTATGGCATTCCGGTCTTACAGTTACCGCCGCTGGCGCGCTCGCTCTACTACACCACGGACTTAGACCATGAGATTCCACGTGGTCTGTTCCAGGCGGTAGCGCAAGTGTTAGCTTGGGTCTTAGGCACCAAGGCCTACAACGAAGGCCGCAGCCCGAACAAGCCGCGCGATTTGGATCCAAACGTGCCAATTCCAGACGAGCTGCGCTTCTAGCAAAGACCCGCACCTCCCACCAAGCCCCCAACCCTGGGGGCTTTTGTTTACCCGCGCACCAACGACGCATCGTCAGGCCGACTGGTTCGGCTGATCACCAGGTGAGCACGCAAGATCCATACGCTCTCCAAGACCGCTCCCAGCGCTTACGCCCCGTGCCAGTGGCCACGCGGTCGAGACGACCCAAGATGCACTCGACCAAGTCTAATCCCAGCATTGCGCCAATGCACGTGGCTACACTGATCCAGACATTGCGCTTGTGCATCCTATGGCGCCGCTGTGAGTGACCATGATGGTGCAGACTGCGCAAGGTTTGGGCGACTGGGCAAGGTGAATTAGCAAGTAAAGTACGAGTTGGCACGAGGTGAGAGTGCCTGAAGCAGGTGAGTGGGCTCAGTTAGCTGCCCCACGTGGGGCGGGGTTCGAGCAAGGTGGGGCGCGGGTTGCGCCGTTTTAGGAACCACTAATTTGCAGCCTGAGTTAGCCTAAGCTAACTCAAGTAAGGGGCCCTAGAGGTGGGCTCTGGTACCCTACCGTGGGGGTAGGAGGCCTGACAAAGGCCCCCTTTTTGTCGGTTAAAAATTAGGAAAAAATCGATTTTCCTAAGCCATATCCCATCTTTTGAAGTGGCTTTGTGCTAAAATCCGCCTGTAGGGTTATGTGCCCGGTGTGGATATATTATCGCGATGGATAAATTACCTAGACCGATGCACAAAATACCCCACCCCATGGGCGTGCTCAACTTGAGTTAAGTCACCCATGAGCCAAGCTGCGACCATGCAGCGGCTGGTGCGCGTAGTTTGACCGCGCTCCTTCTTTTTTTTATTTGAGCCGCACTTAGGCCGGGCATCAATGAGAGCTAAGTCCTCTGCTGTGTTTGAGCACTGCTTAAGACTTAGCAGCTGACTTAGTTGCTCGCCTTAGCCTAAGTGCTTCCAAGACCTCACGCTTCGCTCTCGGTCGGCAAGCCCGAGAGCCCCAAAAAAAAAAGCAAAGCAGGGCAGGATGCCCTGATGGGTCTTGGGATCAAAGCTTGACGACAGGATGTCGCAAGCTTGAGGCATCAAGATTAAACAGACAGGCCAGCAAGCTCATTGGTCGTAGCACTGTTTTTTGCTTCATCATTCCTTAGTGGAGGATTACATGGCAAGCAAGCATTCCAAGAAAGGTATCAGCTCAGCAGTTAAGGCCGCCCCTGCCGGGGTTGCTGCCGCTCCTGCTGCTCCAGCTCCTGCCCCTCAGTGCGCTGCTTTAGCCCCAGAGCAAGAACGCGGTGACTTCTTTAAGCCATCCGTTGAGCAATTCAAAGACAGCATCATCAAGCACTTACGTCGTACCATCGGTACCTCCGAGAAGAAGGCCTCGAACCTCGCTTGGTGGCAAGCCGTGGTCTATGCCGTCAATGAGCTGGTCTTTGAGCGCTTAACTCAGACTCAGGCCACCCACGCTTCCAACGATACGCGTGCGGTTAACTACCTGTCGGCTGAGTTCTTAATGGGCCGCCTGACCGTTAACAATCTGTGCAACCTCGAGGTTTACAATACCTGCAAGGAAGCTTTAGCCTCCTTAGGTATCGACATCAACGAGCTGTGCGATGAAGAGCCTGATATGGCTTTAGGTAACGGTGGCTTAGGCCGTCTTGCTGCCTGCTATATCGACTCCCTGGCTACCTTGAAGTACCCATCGATTGGCTACGGCATCCACTACGAGAACGGCTTATTCCGTCAGGAAATCCGTGGTGGTCGTCAGGTCGAGCGTCCTGATTCATGGCGTGAGTACGGCTGCCCTTGGGAAGTCTGCCGTCCTGAGTCCATTCAGAACATCCCGATCGGTGGTTATGTTGAGGTTCAGACCGCTCCTGATGGCACTATCCACAAGGTATGGCACCCTCAGCACATGATCAAGGGTGTACCGTGGGATATTCCTGTCGTAGGTTTCCGTGGCGCTTCGGTTACCGTCCTGCGTTTATGGGAGTCGCGTGCTACTGAGCAGTTCAACTGGGACGTCTTCAATGCCGGTGGCTATGTTGACGCTCAAGAAGAAAAGGCCAACGCCGAGACCATTTCCAAGGTTTTATACCCTAATGACTCGACCGAAGCCGGTAAGATGCTGCGTTTAACCCAGCAGTACTTCTTCTGCGCTTGCTCGCTGCGTGACATTCTGCGCCGCTACAATCGTGCTCACCACCACGATTACTCGGCCTTTGCCTCCAAGATCGCGATTCAGTTAAACGATACTCACCCAGCCATTGCTGTAGCTGAGCTGATGCGTCTGTTCTTAGACGAGGAAGGCTTAAGCTGGAACAGCGCCTGGAAGATCGTCACTGAGGTCTTTGCTTACACCAACCACACCTTACTGCCAGAGGCATTAGAGAAGTGGCCGGTTTACCTCTTCGAGCGTCTGTTACCTCGTCACTTAGAGATCATCTACGAGATCAACGAGCGCTTCTTAGACGGTGAAGTTGCCCACATGTGGCCAAACAACAACGAGATGCGCGCTAAGCTCTCGATTATTGAGGAAGGCCCATGCCGCATGGTACGCATGGCTCACCTCTCGGTTATCGCTTCGCGTCGTGTCAACGGTGTAGCTGAGATCCACTCGAAGTTAGTGCGTGAGCAGCTCTTCCCTGAGTTTGCTCAGATCTGGCCAGATCGCTTCTGCAACGTCACTAATGGTGTTACCCCACGTCGTTGGCTCTTAGCCTGCAACCCAGGCTTAGCTGAGCTCTACAACGAGGTCTCGGGCCCAGATTGGCCGCTGCACTTAGAGTCGTGCGCGCTGATGCGTCCTTATGCTGACAAGCCAGAGTTCCAGCAGCGCTTCATGGACGTCAAGTTCAAGAACAAGCAAGCCTTAGCCGTCGAGATCAAGAAGTTGACCGGCGTTGAGGTTGACCCACATGCGCTCTTTGACGTTCAGGTCAAGCGCTTACACGAGTACAAGCGTCAGCACTTAAATCTGCTGTACATCTTATCGCTGTACCGTGAGCTGTTAGCCGACCCTACCAAGACCATCGTACCTCAGGTCTTTATCTTTGGTGCCAAGGCCGCTCCTGCCTACACCTTAGCTAAGGACATCATCTTTGCCATCAACAAGGTAGCCGATCGCATCAACAACGATCACCGCATCCGCAACCAGTTAAAGGTTGTGTTCCTGCCTAACTACCGTGTATCGCTTGCAGAGAAGATCATCCCAGCTGCCGATATCTCCGAGCAGATTTCGACCGCAGGTTACGAGGCTTCGGGTACCTCGAACATGAAGTTCTCGATGAACGGTGCTTTAACCTTAGGTACTATGGACGGTGCCAACATCGAGATCGTGGCTGAGGCCGGTGAGGAAAACAACTTCATCTTCGGTCTGTCGGTCGAAGAGGTTCAGGCCTTAAAGGCACAAGGTTACAATCCTTGGGACTACTACAACAGCAATGAGACGATCAAGGCTTGCTTAGATTGGCTCGACACGGACTACTTCACTCCAGGTGAGCCAGGTGCCCTCTCGAGCATCAAGAAGGCTCTCTTAGAGAAGGGTGATCCATTCTTAGTCTTAGCCGACTTTGCTTCCTACCGTGAGGCTCACAAGCGCGTGGAGCAGATGTACCAGGACAAGGCTCGTTGGGCCCGTGCTGCGATCATCAACTCCGCTTCGATGGGCAAGTTCTCGTCGGACCGCTCAATTGAGGACTACGTCCACAACATCTGGTCGCTCAAGAGCTGCGACGTCAAGAACGACTAGCACTCAGCACCTGAGCTGAGCTCAAAGCTGAGCTCAGCGGCCCCACCCACCGGGTGGGGCCCTAAATTAAGGGGAGCTGGCGCCTACGCGCCAGCTCCCCTTAGTATTTGGGCGTTAAGCCAAGTTGACGTAGCGCCCCACACCAAAAGAGCCTCAAAGGAGCGCCTTGGGCGGACAACGCCAAGCGGCGCACTCTGGCTCTCAGCTTTCAAGAGAGTTTAGCTAAAGTAAGGCCTGCGCATAAGCGCGCTGCCCTTCGCCCTGCCAGCGCCGAGAACGTGTTTATCTAACACGAATAACATGTAAAAAAGCAAAAAACACTGCAAGGCAAATTATCAGCAATACAGCAACAGTGGCAATCCCCATAGAATTAACCCCGCAAGAGTTTTAGCGCAAAACTATTTGTGCCATGCGCTCAATCAGGGCGTCATCCGCAACTTGGGCTTAACCGAGGCCCTGATGCGGCTTGAAACAAGGCCCGCGCGATAAGCGCGCTGCCCTCTCACCCTGCCAGCGCTGCGAACGTGTTATCTAATACGAAGAGCGCGCATAAAACCCAAAAGCACAATCAAACAAGCTAAAAATAAAACAATAGCAGTAGCAAGTCCCATAGAGTTGCCTCACAATAGTTTTAGCGCAAAACGGTTTTCAACCATGTGTCTTACTTGTGATTTACCACTTGGAAGTAGCTAAAAAAACAAGAATAGGGACAAATCCCTAAAACCACTAACACGCCAACAAAAAACATATTAACACCCCGTACTATACTGCTTCTTTTCAGCTTTAGGGCTTTCTCTGTTCCCAATGGGGTTTACCACTTGGCGGTATAAAGAAAGCCAATAATTGGGATAAAACCCAATGCGGCTAATGCAAACACAACTATCACTGCTACCACCTCTGTTTTGAGCAGCTCATTTGCCCGTTATAAAAAGTGTTAAGCCACAGTCTCACATCACAGAAAAAATAGAGCCAACAATAAAAAACGTCAGCTCTATTTGAGATATTATCTAATACGAAGAGCGCGCAATAGACCAAAAAACGCCAAAAGGCACATTAAAAATAATACAAGAACAGTAACAATTCCCATTTCAGTCTCCTTACAACTTATGCAGCAATTACTAATTGCCTTTTTTGTTTAAATTATTAGCAAGGGCTTCATATAGCAACTTAACACCACCTGCCTTAACCTTAGCAAGCTCGGTCTCAGCTTTAGTGTGTTCAACAAAAGCCTTTGAGGCTTCAGATTGAACATTTTCAAGCTTTTTACGAAGCTGAACATTATCAGCTTCGGTCTTTGTTGCTCTATCGAGACTTTGAGCAGATTCAGTTTCAGCCTTTATTGCTCTATTAAGATTTTGAGCAGCCTCAGCTTCAACTAAAGTTAATCTTTCACGAAGTTTATCAACTTCAGACTCTGCACTTTCAGCTCTTTCACGATAGTGAGCAGCTTCAGCTTGAGCCTGTTCTACTTCGTGTTGAGCTTGTTCTGTTTTAGCATTATCATGACTGGCTTCGACTCTCTTTGCTTGATGATTAAGACATTCTCCTCTAATAAAAAAAACGACAAGAATAACAACAAATGCGCAAGCAAATAAAAGAGAAACAGCAGCAGTAATCGAGCTCCACGATGTTCTAATCAGCTCACTATATGATTGGATTGTTGAATTAAAATCCGGCCCATATAAATTAAAATTGATTAAAAACTCAAGACTGAAATTAGAAAGATCAACATTGCCTAAATAAGCAAACAAACCAACAGCACCGACAGCAGTTCCAGTAAGGTAGCGATCATTTTGCCTAATCTGGCGGTCAAGGCTTGGCTCACTGGACTCCTTTAAGCCTTGGGTATTATGGCCAAATAGCCAGCCCAATAATCTGCTGATCAAGCCCGGCTGCTCGGTCTTAGGATCGTCGTTGCTCATTACAAAGCTCTCCTGCTTTAGGTTAAGGTCATGGTGTACACCATAGAACCAAACAATTTGAGTCAGTCGCTTTGCAGAGTCGAGCAAGTCGCCGAGCGAAGCTATGGATTCAAAGTGGTAAGGAACTATTCCTCATAGCTTATTATACGGCACAACGCCCCATTTAACCTGACAAAAGTTAACACTTTGCTGGGGTGGTTAGGGCGTGAGGTGAATGCACCAAATGCGGGCAAAGGTGCTTGGCAGGTGTCATCTACGGGCCGCGCTCAGGGGGCCTGGGACGGTCTTTGCACTGGCAGGGCGCACTGCGTGCTATGAGCATAATGCTCAAAGATGATCCTTTGGCCCGTATTTTGACTAAAATGAGCCGGTTCAGTCGTGTTTAGGCTCGGCCTTGCACCGCTCAAATCGACTGGTTTCACTTTGTTGAGGGAGAGGACACGCGCTGTGGTGGTGTCCTGAGATGCTAATGACCTTTTTTCGAGATATGCCGGTAGGCAAGAAGTTCTTGGCAATCTATGGCCTGATCATCATTATGCTGGCGATCATGGCTATCTTTGCCAATACCGCCTTAACCCGTACCTACAACATCGCAAGCGAGCTTAACCGCACGGTTGAAACCTCCTATGTGATACCTGCCCAGCTCAATGATGAGGTGGTCAACGCGGGTCGTGCCATTAACTTCGCAACCCAAGTCGATAAGCCATCCGATCTCAATCTAGGGGACTTAGATGGGCGCATCAGTAAGATCAACTCGCTGATGGCGGCCGTCACCTCAACTAACTTCCCAGAGCGCGTCACTGAGCTTAAAGGCTATATTGATAATCTCAATAACACCTACACCGCCAAGATTCGGCCGCTCTTAGCTCAGGGTCAATTCCGAGAGGCCTTTGTCACCTACCGCTCGGAATACACCCCAGTGTCAATTAAGGTCTCGAGCCTGTGCGCCACCTTCTTAATTGACCAATTGCACGACTTAGAAAATCAGACCGATGACTTAGCCTCGCCGACCACGATGTACATCATGCGCGGCGGATCAGTCCTTATTATCTTGCTCTTAGCCTTATTTGGCTGGTACACCACCCGTGAAATCGTCAACGCGGTCGAGCGTTTAGTCAAGCGTGCCGAAGAGATGGCCCATTTGGACTTCTCGCACTCGGTTAAGGTCGATCGTAAGGACGAGTTTGGCCAGTTAGAGCAGAGCTTTGAGGACTTGCGTCAGGCGATCGGGCAGAAGATGAACTTCATCCAAGGCGCCACCGATCAAGTCACCACCAACTCCCAGAATATCCATAGCCTGATGACCACCACCCAGCAAAGTGCCTCGCAGGCTGAGTCCAATTCCTTGACCGTGGCCGCTGCCGCCGACCAAATGGTCTCGACCACCCAAGACATCGCGCGCAATTGCGAGGTCGCCGCTAACGCCTCCAATACCACCCGCGATATCACCAACCAAGGCTTGCAAGCAGTGCAAGATGCGGTCTTGGGCATCAACAACCAAGCCGAGCAGACCAAGAAGGATGCCGAGCTGGTTAAGAACCTGGCTAACCAAAGCCAAAACATCGGCTCGATTGTCCAGACCATTGACGATATTGCCGCTCAGACCAACCTGCTGGCCTTAAATGCCGCGATTGAGGCGGCCCGTGCCGGTGAGGCCGGTCGTGGCTTTGCTGTGGTCGCCGATGAAGTACGTGCCCTAGCCTCGCGTACCACCAAGAGCACCCAAGAAATCTCGGCCATGGTCGCGCAAATCCAAAAGGAAGCCGATGTCGCGGCCTCTTCGATGGCCAACTCGGTTGACTCGATGGATAACTTGGCCTCTCGTGCTAATAGCGTCGAGCAGACCCTTAACGACATTATGACGCACGTCAACGAGGTGAATAATCAGATCACCCAGATTGCCACCGCCGCCGAAGAGCAGACTACGGCCACCAGTGAAGTCTCGCAGAATATGCAGACCATCACCCACCTGCTCCAAGACGTGGCACAAGACACCAATAGCGTCACCGACCATATCGATTCGACTGTAAGTCGCATCGAGGGACTGCGCAACGAAGTCGCTCAATTTAAGCTGAGCTAAGCCAGCAAGCAAGCTAGCCCAGACCGCTGCGCTCTGGCCTCAGCTGGGACTAACGTCCCAGCTGAGCTTAGACCAAACACAGAACTTAGGCCCCATAGGCTCAAGCCCCGCGCTCAGCTCAAGCACGGAACTGAGGGGCCATGCAGGGCTAAAGTCCCGGCGCAGTCAGGTCAAGCACGGTCTTAGCGCAAGGCCGAGCAGGATCCTGGCTCAAAGCTGGGCTGGAACCCTAGGCTAAGTTAAGGCTCAGAGCTGGTTTTAGACTCAAGACTCCTGACTAAATTGAGCTCAAGGTTGGACCTCAGGCAGGACCTCAGGGCCCAACTGGTTTTGGTCCAGGGCAGGAACTCAGGGCCCAACTGGTTTTGGTCCAGGGCAGGAACTCAGGGCCAAACTGGTTTGGAACCAAGGCAGGGCCTCAGCGCCTAACTGATTTTGGTTCAGAACTGGGGCTTAGGGCACAACTGGTTTGGAACCAGGACTGGGCCTTAGCGCCCAACTGATTTGGATTCAGAACCGGGGCTTAGCAGGGCGCACGCTGGAGCAAGCCTAGAACGCACGCTTGCGTGCGCTTTTGAGCGCTCTGGGCCAAAAGGCTGAGAGCGCTGAGAAAAGGGATGGGACACCATCCCTTTTGTGTCTTAGGGCCATAAGCTTAAGGTTTGGACCTTTGGCGCGGCTTGTCCCCTAAGCCTGGGCTGAGACCTATGCGTTATGCTCTGTGTTGGGGCTTGGGCGCCTTGCTCCATGCAAAAAACCTAATTTTGATTATGTGGTTTGGCCAACTTAGTCTAAATTAGGGGCTCCATGGTTAGCGCTGTGGGCTTCGTTTTGTGCACAAGTTTGCGTTTTCCCGTGACAACGATGCTGTCTAGGCCGCGCCTAGGCTAAAATGCAGCAAGGCACAACGCCTAGTGGGCACTACCGCCGCTTTTCTTTTTGAGATTGAGGTTACTCAATGCGTTTCACTTATGGAATGTTAGCTCTGGCACTAACTGGCTTATTAGGTACCAGTGTCTCTAGTGTCCATGCTGAAGATCTGTTAGAAATCTACAACGAGGCCTATCAACGAGACCCAGTCGTGCTCCAGGCTAAGGCTGAGCGCGACCGTGCCGTAGCCGCGATCGATGAAGCCACGGCGGCCTTACTGCCACAGCTCAATTTAACCGGTGGCTTAAGCTACACCCACACCAATCCGGCAGGCGACAGTGCGTCTTATAACAACCGCGCCGCCCAAGGTGGTATCAACCTGTCGCAGGCCATTTGGCGCCACAGCTCCTGGGTTAACCGCGATATCGCGACCAAGAGTGCCGCTCAGCAAGAGTTAATCTACGCTGATGCCTTGCAACAGCTGATTTTGCGCACCTCGCAAGCCTACTTCTCGGTGCTCAATGCCTTAGACTCGGTGACCTTTGCTAAGGCCAACCAGGCAGCCTTAAAGCGCCAATTAGATGAGGCGACCCGCCGTTTCCATGTGGGCTTAATCGCTGAGACCGACCAATTAGAGGCCCAGGCCGCCTATGACCTGGCAACGGCACAGGTCATCACCGCTGAGAACACCCTGATTAACTCCTATGAGGAAATCAGAAAGTTAATCGGCCGCCAGGTCAGCAGCCTCAATCCATTAGACGAGGCCCGCTTTAGCCCAATGCCGGTTATTGAGACTATCTCCAAGATCGTCAAGGATGCCGAGCAAAACAACTTAGGCCTGCAAGCGAGCATCATTGCCCGTGATATCGCTAAGGACAATATCAACTTAGCGATGACCGGTCATGAGCCAACCTTAGACTTAACGGGCAGTGTCGGCATCGTTAACAACAACTACAACATTGATGGCGCCCAATTCACCGATGGCACCAGCAACAATGCTGCGGTCGGCTTGAACCTCAACTTACCACTGTACTCCGGTGGTGCTACTAGCTCGCAGGTAGAGCAAGCTGAGCACGGCTATGTGGCCGCGAGTGAAGCCTTAGAGCTGGCGCATCGCACCATGGTCTCGGACGCTAACAACAACTACAACAACGTCCAGGCCGCGATTTCCTCGGTTATTGCCTATCAGCAGACCGAGCGCTCAGCCCAAAGCGCCTTAGAGGCCACCCAAGCCGGTTACGAGGTTGGCACCCGCACTATCTCCGATGTGTTAGATGCGACCCAGCGTCTCTACTCGGCCAAGCAAAGCTTGTCGGCCGCGCGCTTCAACTACATCATGTCGCGCTTACAGCTCCTTTACACCCAAGGTCAACTCGATGTTAACCAAATCGAGCAGATCAACAGTGGCTTAAAGAAGCAGGCTACAGCCGCACCACAAGCTACCAGCACCCAGGCCGCCCAGCAAGCGCAAGCCGTGCAAGCAGGCCAAGCTGCCGCCCAAGGCAAATAAATACAGCTAGCGCTCTGTCGAGCGCACAGCGCCAGCACAGCCCGCAGGCTCAGCTTAAATTATCAGCTGAGCCCTAAAGCCAAAGGCGCTCGCCCCTCACGGGGTGAGCGCCTTTTGCTCATAACGGCGCGCTGGCAGCCAGCGGCGCTCAGGTCAGCGGCGCTTAGCTCAGCGCCATTGCCTAAGCCCTGCATCAAGCAGTGCAGGGCCCGTGCCGCTGAACCGGGCGCGACAAGTCGCTCTAAGGCAAAGGGCCCAGGCGGCAAGCAGCACGCACCCAGACCTAGGGTTCCATGGCACCGATGGAAAAACAGCGTGACGGCCGCGCGGCAGCAAGCAGCACCATGCAGCGCTAAGCGCCACCCAGCGGCGCCGCGCGGGCCCAGCGCATCTGAAACGCCGCTTAGTTTTAGCTCATGCTCTTGATCTTAGCGACGATGCTGCTGGTGGAGCAATTGTCGGTGAAGGATAATATCTTGACCGAGCCGCCGTTAGCGAGCACTTCCTTATGACCTGCGATCTGCTCGACTTCATAGTCGCCGCCCTTAACTAAGATATCAGGCAGCACCGCCGCAATCAGGGCTTGCGGGGTATCCTCCGAGAATGGCACCACGATATCAACACAGCCTAAGGCCGCCAGAACCGCCATGCGGTTCTCAAGTGGGACAATTGGACGGGTTGGGCCCTTTAAGCGCTGCACCGAGTCATCGGAGTTGACCGCGACAATCAAGATATCACCTAAGGACTTAGCCTGCTTTAAGTAATCGACATGGCCCTTATGGATGAGATCAAAGCAGCCATTGGTCATGACAATACGCTTGCCTTGAGCCTTTAAGCGCGCGACCTCACGCAGCAGCTCCTCACGGGACATCACGCCTAAATGCTTAGGCTCAACAATCGTCCCTGAGACCTCACGGCTTAACTCTTCTGGGGTTACGGTGGAGGTACCTAACTTACCGACCACGATACCGGCGGCGCGATTGGCGATAGCGCAGGCTTCAGGCAGTGAGCAGCCGCTCGCGAGGCACGCACCTAAGGTGGCGATTACGGTATCACCGGCACCAGTGACGTCGTAGACCTCACGGGCATAGGTTGGGATATGGAGCGGCTCCTTACCCGGCACGATTAAGGACATACCGTCCTCCGAGCGCGTAACCAAGAGCGCATCAAGCTCGATATCACGAATTAAGCCCAGCGCCTTTTGCACTAAGTCCTCATTGGACTTGACCTTACCTACGACCGCCTCAAACTCGGACATATTAGGGGTCAGCAAGGTGGCGCCCCGGTACTTAGTGAAGTCGGTACCCTTAGGGTCGATTAAGACTGGAATGCGGTGTAAGCGGCACTCATGGATCATGGCCGAGACCGAGGATAAGGCGCCCTTACCGTAATCTGAGCAAATCACGACCTTAGTGTCACGCAGGGCTTGGCGTAAGGCCAAAAGCATACGGCCCTGGTCGACATCGGCGTAGCCCTTTTCAAAGTCTAAGCGCAGCAGTTGCTGGTGGCGGCTTAAAACGCGCAGTTTGGTGATGGTAGGTAAGTCCGGACACACGATAAAGCGCGTTTCGATATTGCGCGCGGCCAAAATCTCACTTAATGACTGCGCCGACTCATCTTGGCCCACGATACCGATGATGTCAGAAGAGATGCCAAGCGAGGCCAGATTCAAGGCCACGTTAGCGGCACCACCGGCGCGCGACTCATAGCGCTCGACATTGACTACCGGAACCGGAGCCTCAGGGGAAATACGGCTTGAGGAGCCATACCAATAGCGATCTAACATGACATCGCCAATAACCGTAACTCGACCCTTAAAATCAGGTAGCTTAAGCTCTTCCATGTCTTACCTCGCAGGCCCGGTGCCAACCACCAAAAAAAAAGAAAGCAAACCAAAAAATGCACCTGTTCCACGGAAGAGAAATTCCCAAACATTCCGCAGCCGGTGCAACAAAAGAATGATATCAGATTTGGCCCAGTCCCAACGCGCCCAATGGCCTTAATTGGCCTCAGCAGCGCGTGCCCTGCCATCACGCGCCACACCCCCAGCACTGAGCGCGTTTTGTAATTTTGCGCTCTTTAGCATAAGATGGGGCACATCGGCACAAGGAAAGTGCTAAGAGAGCACAACCTAGGTACCAAGTGCCATCAGGTGCGGGTCTGAGGCATCAGACCAGGACCAAGTGACACGGGATGAGTGCCCACAGCAGAGGAAGGCTGCGGTACCGCTTACGCCATGGCACCGGGCACGTGCCCGTGGTCAGGGCGCGCGGTGGCACCAAGGTTTGGTAGCACCAAGCACGTGCGCACTGGCCCCAGGCAGGTGCTAACTGGCACTAAGCAAGGTGACATCCAGCAAGGCGACACCAAGCAGGTGCTAACTGGTACTGGCAAGTGCTAACTGGCATCAAGCAAGATGGCATCCGGCAAGGCGACATCGAGCACGTGTGAACTGGTACTGGGCAAGTTGGCACCAAGTAGGAACCATGCGGCACCGAGTATCATGTGCACCGGGGAGATACCCAGCGGCACCAGGTACCAAGAGCACCGAGTGAATGCCCTGCGACACCAGTTGCCAAGTGCACCGGGTGGGAACTCACCGGCACCAGGGAGCTGCCCCGTGGCACCGGATAGCTGCCCTTAATGAGAGGACTTAAGTCATGCCCCAACAGCGTTCTGCCTTGAGCGAAGGATCATTATGGCCGCTGAGCTACGCGCTCTTAGTGGCATCCTTGGGCATGATCTTTGGCTATGACTTAGGCTCGATCTTTATCAGTGTCGACCACGGCACGGAGTTCTTAATCTTGGCTGAGACCAAGAGTGATATCTTGGTGGGCACCTATATCCTGGGCTTTATCATTGGCGTCTTTGTCTCAGGCTATGTCACCTATGGCTCAGGGCGAAAAATCACCATTGTCGCAAGCGTCACGGTGGGCGCCTTAGCAGCTCTTGCAAGCCTAGTGGCCCCTAATTTCTCGGTTCTGCTAAGCTCAGAGCTGGCGATTGGCTTTTCCTTTGGCCTGTACTTTCTTGCTGCCGCGCTCTACATCAGTGAAGTCACGCTGCCCAGCTACCGGCCCTTTGCTTTTGCCCTGCTCCCCACCGCCGCCTGCGCTGGAGCCATGAGTGCCATGCTCTCGCTTATTGACATCGATGAGCTGCCGCTCATTGTGTTTTCGATCTTACTGACCTGCACCATTGTGGGCATTTCCTTTGTCTTAGTGAAGCTCCCGGAGTCCCCACGCTATCTGGCGCTCTCAGGCTCTTCAGATGCGGCCTTAGCCGTGCTCTTTAAGCTAAGACACGATATGGGCGTAGCAGCCCGAGAGCTGGCCGAAATCAATGAGTGCTGCCGTGGTGAAACGCGCGGCTTTGAGTTCTTTTTACAAAACACCACCTATCGCCGCCTCATTTTCTTCCTGTGCCTCATCACCTTTATGTGCAATAGCGCCGGTATTACCGCGATCCCAAGCCTGCTCTTAGGCAGTATGACCGTGGTGGTGATCAGTGCCGGCCCCAACCCGAGCTACATTCTCGACAACAACATCGTGGTCTATTGCACCTACACGGCGATTTTTGTCAGCCTCATCCTCCACGCCTTACTGGTCAACTACCTGCCCCGACGCACCCAAGTGCTAGGTTCATTTGCCATAGGCCTTATTTGCCTCATTTTGACCATCGCGCTCACGCTCTTACCGGACGGCTACTTGCAGCGCTGGCTCATCACCGGCTGCACTATGCTCTACTTAATCGCAGTCACGGGCGCCTTTGTCGCCTACTTAGGCATTTGCTGTGACCTGATGCCGATTAGAGGCAGAGAGTTTGGCCTAGCGGCCATTATCCTATCCCACAGTATGGGGCTGCTCTTTGGGCTGCAAAGCTGCATGCCGCTCATTCACAACTTTGGTATCACCGGCTTTTTGAGCATTTGCGCAGGCATCAGCCTCATGGTCTGGTATCTGTGCTATCAATACCTCCCAGATCCTGGCCACAATAGTCTTGAGGTCACCGAGATGCGCATCATGTCCGCCCCAAGCCTCTCGCGCCTGAGCCGCTTAAACCAACCTTCGCTCTAAGCAGCAAAAGAGTACAGAAGAGAACACCAAGAAAAACAGCAAACCTAGGGCCCCATTGAAACTCAGTGCGGCCCCACTGGGGCCTCCATCTCCAAAGGGGCAAAAGCACCAGCCTCAACGGGGCGTACGGCCCCAGCACCGGCCCAGCTACCAGCCCCAATGAGGCGCAATGACCCAGCATCAGCCCTAATGGGGCGCACTGCCCCAGCTCCCGTACCTACACGCCTGCCCCTCAGGAGCGGGCGCCTGGGGCTTATTAGGCCAAGCCCATCGACCGACCGAGGCCCAAATCGCACCAAAATTAGCAACAACGCACCCAAATTTATACAAGAGTCAGGGATCGAACACGCGCCCGCCGTGTGCCACGATTGTCCCCTCAACCAGCGCACACCGCCAAAGCTTTTCGTGAAGTTTTAGGGGCTCCATTTTGGCCTATCTAAAAACACCATAAACGGGCCTATAAGCTCTTAGTGTTAGGTCTTTTCTTTTCTTAGTAGGTGCGCGCCCATTTTCGCTTCATTTTTGCTTCGTCTGTGTCAATTTCTAGATCCACCGCATATCTTTGTGCTATGCATCAGGTTCCGGTGGAAGAAAATCACTACACAGCGAGCTCTCTTCACCAGACAGTCTGCACTATCTGCTGATTTGACTGACTTGGCAAACCCACCAACACCATTTGGTGGCAGGGCACACTGGATCCCGCCCTATTTGCCAAGCTTGGGGTTGCGCCCGCCCCGGTTCTACCAACCAAAGGAACATGCTTCTGGATCGCATGGGTGGAACCAACACAAAGAAGGCGCTCGATCTTTTGGTAGTGAGCGCGTACGGGTATCCAGTACCAAATTAAGGTACGCGCTCAATTTTAGCCAAGAGATGAGAAACCAAAGGGAACATGCTTACTGCGCCTGCGAGGTCAAAGCCACGCAAGCACACCAAAAGGAAAATTCGGTAAGCCCACGGCTCAGACCTCCTCAGTTCTGAGCCGCACTGATATCTTGGCAGGGCCCAGCGCAAACGCGCGCGGCTTCAATGACGTATTGTCTCCACCTAGGAACTCCTAGGATCAATGCACTATTAGTCCACGCGGATGCCGCTCACGGCAGGACGCCGATACCTTGCCAAGCCTCACCTCTAACTTGTACCTCCTACTTTCCTTAAACACGCGATATCACCTACTTAAAGGTGAGCTACATTTCTTTTGCCGCAAGCACTGATTAGAGCACGGCTCAGCTTTTGGGCAAGCATTAGCAGCCTTAGATCTTTCTTGGAGCTTTTCAGGATTTAACAGATCCGAGGTTGGGGATGCCATGATAATCCTGAGTTTTGGGCTGGTTTTAACAGCACGAAAAGGGGAGCCTTTGGCACCTTGGGGCTTTGGGCTGTACTAACAGCACGACGAGGGGAGCCTTAACGGCTTAAGCTTGTGGCAAGCAGCTTAAGCTTTGGGCGAACCTGAGCAGAGTTACAGTTCCAAGCCCAGCGCGCAAAAGAAATAAGCAGCACGAAGAGCTTTGACCCAACAAGTCAAAGAGCCTCGATCGCCAGGTCCCGCTCTATCCGAGCGCAATACATCGATCTCATAAATAAGGGTCGATCTTTTCGATCAGGGCCAAACTGGTTGGGCGGTTTGCGTATGACAACGCATCAAGGTGCGCGGCTTAGCAAGCACGCCAGTCAGAGCGGCTGCGTGGGAAGTATCTTGCAGGAGGGACAGTTAGAGGAAAAGGCATGATAAAAGTGACCGCGCGCCTCACGGGCGCACGGAGGTGTTCCTTTGGTTTAGTCAAACGCAAGAGAGCTCACCTTTTCTTTTCCGTTTTTAGACTTCACTTCAGTGAAAATCTCAAACAACGCCTTAAACTTCTTACTTGCGCAATACCGCGCAATCTTCAAGCGTGCCTACGTCAAGGGCATCGCCAGCGCCGTGCTGCTCACCGCAGGCTTAGCCGCTGGCCAAGCTCAGGCTACCAATTACCAGAAACTCGAAGACATCAATGCTTTGCCGGATGAGACCGTGGTCTTTGATGGTACAAACGATCGATTGATCTTAGATGTAGTAAGCGGTAGCGTTCTTGAAAAGAACTTAGAGATTGAGCTCGGCGGTGATTCCTCTACTACGCAATATATCGTAAGCTCAGGAACCGCATCAGCATCAGCTGTTACCGTTTTAAACGGTAATGGCAAAAATATCACAATTACCGGCACAACCGATGCCGATGCCCCTACGTTTAGCTTCGGCGCCTATACTGTTACACCTAAGCTCCAAATCAAGGACTTAGGCACCTTAACCATTGCTGGCGCCAAGGTAAATCTTGAGACCCCAGCTTCTGGTACCAACACCAGCAACAACCAGGTTGGCGTGGATGTAGGTGCTCAGAACATCCGCATCACGGATGGTGCTCAGGTTAACCTCAATAACAACACCGACGGCAACGGCAACCGCGCCAATACCATTCTCCGTGGCTTCAACATGGAGATCAGTGGTGAGAAAACTGTGGTCAATGTAGGCAACACTGGCCTGACCGGCTCTGACTCGACCAAGAACACCAAGGCTGTTCTGGGCTGGCAACAGTTTAAAGCCGAGGATGGCACGGTTGACTACGAGGGCTCGAACATCAAGGTAAGCGACGGCGCCACCATCAACCTCACTGGTATCCAAGTTGAGGGTTCTTTTGGTGCCCAATCCTACCACCCAGGTTACACTGCTCGCGTCGCAGGTAATAGCTTCACTGCCGACAATGCGCGCATCGTAGTCTCCGGCGGTGCCTCCGGCGGCGCTATGTTTGAGGTTCATGAGACGGCCTTAAACAACTCCGTGCTCGATATTAAGGATGGCGTGGTCTTAAATCTCGAGATGCAGGACTACTCCACCAACTTTAAAGATGATAAGGAGAGCAAGGACGCTAACATCAACTACAACGGCACAGCCTCGATTACTGGCGGCCTGGTAAAAGTTGATGGTGCCTTAATGGTCACCCGTGGTGGTACCTTAAAGATCGCAGATGACGTCGCCTTAACCGCCGCTGTAGCCGAAACTCCTGCAAGCAAGCTTGATGGCGCGATTTACGTGGGCATCAAGGGCAGCGCTACTGCTAACCATGAAAACACCACTTTATCGACCTTAGAGCTGTCTTCGGCCAAGTTAAGCCAGTTCTTAAACTCCGATAAGGAAACCATCACCGATGGCGAAAATGCTGTAACTGATGGCAAAGGCCAGGTCAGCGTTGGCTTAGGTGGCCGCATCCACTTAACCGACTCAAACCAGGTTGAGATTTCGCAATTTGCCTTCAATAACGCGGCCGGTGCAGGCCATATCAATGTTGAGGGTATCGATAGCACCGCATCCGGCCTCCAAGACGCTACTGCTATCAACCAGCACATCCAAGTCGACACCAATGCTAATGCCATGGACGGCACCCGCTCGATCGTGGCCAACAACATGTCGATCGGCAAGAGCCTGATTGCTGTTTCTGAGGACACTGCTACCACTGGTTGGGAGCACGTTAAGAGCGGCAATGCCTCCTATGCTTTCCGCTTTGAGGCCAATGACCTGACCGTAGGTTCGGAAAAGGGCACGCTCAATGGCGACACCAAGTGGAATGGCTTTGACTCCAAGAAGCAGATCGGTGCTCATGAGTTAAAGGCTCACAAGTCCATCACCTTTATCGATGGTCGCTCTGACACCTTCTACCTGCAAGATGATGTCGTCCTCGATACCACTTTAGGTAGCGATAACGTCTTAGGCTCGGCTAATAACTCCAACACCGGCACCTTAAAGGGCGATGATGTCGTAATCGGCTACGATAACGGCACGGACAGCACCGCTGGCTCGCTCAAGGTTGCAGGTGGTGCTTGGTCGACCACCCAAGGCCAGTCGCTCACGGTCGCTGACGGCAGCCTCACGGTTTCGGCTCAAGCCGGTACTGAGAAGAAAGATGGCTTAGATCTGGAAGGCACCAACAACGACAGTTACTACGCTGGCGGTGTTGCAACTTCCTTAACCATCAATGGCGGCTCGTTCATCATCGATCAGAGCAAGAATGGCTCCGAGGCTGATGTCACGGTCACCGGTGCTAAGGGCGCTACTGCTCTGTTAGACCTGCGCAACACCAGCGTAACTTGGGGCTCCGGCTCGGTTACCGTTTCTGGTGCATCTGAGCGTGATAGCAAGAATGACATCCTCTCCGATGCCGGTGAAGGCCAAGTCTTTATCACGGGCGCTCAGTTCAAGGACTTCATCGACACTGATGCAACCTCAGAGAATCCTTCCAAGACCAAGCTCACCTTAGGTTCTGGTGGTGTACTCTTTGCCGATGGCACCATTTCGGGTGATATCAATGTAGATACCTTCAACGCCACCGCAGCTGCCGAAGGTAAGGTTTACTTCTCAGGTGGTGGTACCTTTGCTACCAACGGTCAGTTAAGCATCAAAGCTGATGATGCCACTAAGGTACTGGCTATTGGTGCAGGCACGATCTCCGCTCAAAGCCTCACTCTGACCACTGACAAGATTGATGCTAAGGATAAGGGCGACTTAGACAAGGATATCTTCACCGTTTCCGGCGGTACCTTAGAGGTAACCAATGGTTTATCCTCGTCTAACAGCGTAATCGAGTTCAAGAACAATGGCGCCAACGCTGGCAAGCTGATCTTAGACACCGATGACAACACCGCCAGTGGCTTAATCAGCACTAACCTGCGCTTTAACGAGACTGCTCCAAGTGAAGGTTATGCCTTAGAGGTTGAGCAAGGTCAGTGGGCTATGGCCGAGGGCAAGGACGCTTACTTTGCTGGTGGCGCTAACTTCAAGGTCGGTGCTGACGCAGCAGAGTTTGAGTTACAGGGCGCCACTGCTGCACTGAGCCTCGATAACTTCAATGTCACGGGCTCTTCCAAGAACTTAGTTGCTGAGGGCGGCAGCCTCACGGTTAACACCATGCAGGCCGGTGCTGATGCCACCTTTGATGTTCAAGGCCAGTTCACCATCAATGGCCGTTCGGACATTGATAGCGGTTCTGCTTCCACTGAGATCGATGAGGTCAAGAAGGCCGCTAAGACCGCAGGTATCGATTTAGCAAAAGCTAAGTTTACTGTGTCCGGCCCTAAGGCCCAACTCAAGCTGGGCAATGTCGCCACTGAGACCTTAGTTCAGATCACGGCCGCTCAGTTAGAGGGCACTGCTAAGACCACGGTGAAGGTCGATAAGGCTATTGATGATGCAATCATCAACCTTGAAGATCACGGTATGCTCTACCTTGATTTTGACTCGGGTACCACTATCACCGCTCAAAATGCCAAGGACTTAAAGACTGCCTTAATCGACAGTATGGGCAATGGCATCTTGAATGTTGGCTCGGGCTCCTTAGATATCAAGTGGGATCATGAGGATACTCTCACCACCTCTTGGGATAGCGTTAAGGAATTTGCCAACGTCCAGGGCGTAACCAGCGATAAGCTGATGTCCACCTTGATCGACGAAGTCGCAGTCGGTACTGTTATCACCGGTGGTCAGTACGGTGCCATCCAGACTGATTTTGCCGCCCCAACCGCCTTACAGGTTAATGGCAACTTAGGTCTGCACCAAGCCCGTGGTGAGAATGGCGGTTACTTCGTCTTCTCGACTAATGCCGCAGGTGAACAGTCCGCAGTTGGCGTCGACTTAGCCGCTGACGCTACCCTGCTCTTAGACGGCGCAGGTAAGATTGGTGCTATCGGCGGTACCACTGGTACTGAACTCGTCATCACCCAAGGCATGCACTCTGGTGCTGCGGTGGGCACGACCGAAATCTTAGGCGCAATCCGTGGCGTTGAGTCGGTTGAAGTCGGCAACGACACGACCGTCGCAGGTAATATCGAGGCCGGTGAGTTACGCCTTGAGGCTGGCACCAACTTAACCAATGTCTTTGCGGGCACTGCCGCTTATGACACGGTCGTCACCACGGCTGACGTTTTTG
>CALXXU010000041.1 GCA_944392765.1 uncultured Anaerobiospirillum sp. | reverse complement strand
GCCTGAAGCGTCCTTAGAGACCAGTGCTACTGCCACTGAGGGTGAAAGCGAGGTGCCTGTTGAGCCTGAGGCTAATCAAGCGCCTGAAGCGTCCTTAGAGACCAGTGCTACTGCCACTGAGGGTGAAAGCGAGGTGCCTGTTGAGCCTGAGGCTAATCCAGTGCCTGTAACGTCCTTAGAGACTGCTGAACTTACGGTTGAAACTGAGCAAGGTGCGGGCGCTGATGAGTCTCAATCTAGCCAGGATGAGACTGTTGTTGCGTCACCAGAGTTAGAGACTGAGGCCACTTCCTCCTTAGAGACCAGTGCAACGACCTCTGAGGGTGAAAGCGAGGCTTCTGTTGAGCCTGAGGCTAATCCAATGCCTGTAGCGTCCTTAGAGAACGATTCTGCGGTTGAGGTCGAGCAAGGCGCGGGCGCTGATACGGCTCAAGCTAGCCAGGATGTGCCTGAAGCGTCCTTAGAGACCAATGCCACTGCCTCTAATGGTGAAAGCGAGGCGTCTGTTGAGCCTGAGACTAATCCAGTGCCTGTAACGTCCTTAGAGACTGCTGAACCTATGGTTGAGGTGGAGCAAGTTGCGGGCGCCGAGGTGGCTCAAGTTAGCCAGGATGAGATCAGTGCTACTGCCACAGATGATGAAAGCGAGGCTTCAGTTGAGCCCACAGCCAAGGCGAAAAAGGTGACCAAGAATGTCAAGGCTGCTTCAGCAAAGGGGCGTAAAACCAGTTCGTCACAGACTACTGCTGCAAAGCGTAAGTCCAAGAAAACTGATTTAGCCACAGAGTCAGATCCGGCTGTGCCCACTGTAGCTCCTGAGGAAGCTCAAGCTCAGGCTTCTGAAGCTCATGCCAAGCCTAAACGCTCGACCAAGGCTAAGTCAGCTAAGAGTTCTAAGACTAAGACCACTTCTAAAGGCACTAAAGCCAGCACCAAGCGCTCGGCGCGTCAGCGCGCGGCTGAGCCTGCGGTGAAAGGCGCAGATGAAGTCGCAGAGTCGGGCGAGCCTGAGCCTGAAGTTGCTGCTTCGGGCCCTGAGCTTGAAGCCTTGGATGATGAGTTGTTGATCTTGGCTCCCCAGGAAATAGAGCCGGAGGCGCCGGTTAAAGTCAAAAAGGTAAAAAAGCTAACAAAGGCTCAGCTTAAAGCTAAGGCTAAAGCGGAGGCTGAGGCACGGATTGCAGCCGAACAAGAGCGTATGGCGACCTCGCCTTATGATGAGAGCATGCTCATGATGCTTGATGCCAGCCTCAATCGGCGGCGGCGTAAGAAGCCTGCAGTAAAACAGTAGGATCGGGCACGATTTTTTAAGACTGAGCTGGGGCTCAGTCAGGGAAAGAGATTTTAATGGTAAATATCTACAAGCAAGAGAAGAAAACGGCCGCACCGAAGGCCTTTGAGACGCAGTGCTTGAGCCTCGATATCTTAGGCCGAGGCGTATGCAAGCACGAGGATAAGGTCTATTTCATTCCAGGTCTGTTGCCGGGCGAGCGTGCTCGCATTTTACCTACGGTGGACGCCGATAAGACCGCCTCAGGCGTGATCACTAAGCTGATTGCCGCTGCGCCGGAGCGTGTTACCCCTTGCTGTGATCACCAAGATGCGTGTGGTGGTTGTCCCCTCATGCATGTGCCTCCGCAAATGGCCTTTGATGCTAAGGTTCAAGGTGTGGCAAAGCTCTTGGTTAAGACCGTGCTTCAAGGTACCTTGGAGGCAAAGTCCGGTAAGGCAAGCGCCGCCGTCGGCTCGTCGCACTTAGGGCGTAACAGCACGATCAAGCAAGCGCTGGCGCAAAAACATGCTGCCGCTAAGAATGCAGCGCGCGCCTCTGAGCTTGCTGCTTTAAGCCGTGAGGCCGCTGCTAAGGTCGGTGCCCCCAGCTTTACTGAGACGGCCTCTGCTACAGGTTATCGCCGTGCCTGCCGCCTCGCCATTCGCGCTGACCACGGCAAGCTCTATCTGGGCTTTCGTAAGGATAAGAGCTCGGAGCTCGTGCCTATCAGCAATTGCTCCGTGCTCACTGAGCGTTTGAACGCGCTTTTGGGGCCTTTGACTGCCTTGGTTAACACCTTGGAGCAAAAGAAGAGCATCGGCCACGTCGAGCTGTTAGATAGCGACCTTAAGGTGGCGGTACTGCTGCGTATGACCCAAAAGTTGACTGCGGCCGATGAAGCTGCGCTGATTGCCTTTGGGCGTGAGCATGACCTCGCTATGTTTGTTTTGGAGCCGTATAAGCAGCTTGATGACAGTGATGTGCTGCGAGAGCGCTTGCTCGGGTCAGAGCCTGTTGAATCAGGCTTTGCTGAGGCCGAGCAGCAGATTATGGTACAAAGCTTAGGCAGCAAGATCTATTGCTCGCCAAGCTGCTTTGTCCAGGTCAATGCGGCTATGAATAATGCCATGCTGCGCCGCGTAAGCGAGGCGGTGGCACCTCATGCTGGGCAAAAGGTACTCGACTTGTTCTCGGGCCTTGGCAATTTCTCCTTGCCTTTAGCGGCGGCAGGCAGCTCGGTGGTGGGCGTTGATATCGTCTTTGATATGGTGCGCCGCGCTAATGCCAATGCGGCGGTCAACGGTGTCGCTGAGCGTGCTAAGTTCTATGTCGCTGACTTAGAGGAGCCTTTTGAAAATCAGCTCTGGGCTAAGGATAAGTACGACGTCGTAGTGATGGATCCAGGCCGGATGGGCGCCAAGCGTGCGGTACAGTTTATGGGTAAGCTGCAACCTGCCAAGATTGTCATGATTTCGTGCAATCCTTTAGCGGCGGCGCGCGATTGTTCGCAATTGCTCAGCTCCCACTATAAAATAGAGACGTGGGGTGCTTTTGATATGTTCCCGCACACCAGTCATGTGGAGATTATGCTGGTCTTCACCCGCGACTAAAATAAGTGCCTGGTTTTGGTTGGCATGAAGGAGTACTGAACGATGGTGGCGTTACGAGACACGCACGAAGCGTCTTTTGATTTTGAGGCGTGGGCCGATAAGCTCAATCTGCCTGCCGAGCAAAAAGAGAAGCTGCAAGAATGCCATACTTACGTCGTCTCCTGCATGCACAAGCAGGCCGAAAAGCAGGCCGCCGAGGCTAAAAAAGTCGAAGAAGGCGAGGCCAAGGCGGACAAAAGCGCGGAAAAGAGTGCCGATAAGGGCTCAGAAAAGGGCCTGGGACTGGCGCGGGCTAAGCTCTTAGATGAAAAGAGCATGACCAATCTCTCGGCGGAGATTATCTCGATTTTGATGACTCTGAATATGGATTTGGAGTCACTCATGGTCGCCTTCTTGTACCCGGCCTTTGA
This sequence comes from uncultured Anaerobiospirillum sp., assembly GCA_944392765.1. GTDB lineage: Bacteria > Pseudomonadota > Gammaproteobacteria > Enterobacterales > Succinivibrionaceae > Anaerobiospirillum. Next base: position 24,517 of record CALXXU010000041.1, on the reverse strand, counting down.
GGCTAAGGCGCTCGATTTAGATGAGGTCGAGGCCAAATTTGGCTTGAGTATCAGAAAGCTCTTACTCAAAGTTAAGGATATGGAAGCCATTCGCTTCTTACAAAACCTCAACTCGAGTAAGGGCGCTGAGGCCCAGGTCGACCGCGTCCGTCGCATGCTCTTGTCGATGGTCGATGATGTGCGCGCCGTAGTTATCAAGCTGGCCGAGCGTATTGCGGTGATCCGTGCTGCCAAGCACGCCGATGATGAGACCAAGCTTGCGATTGCCCGTGAGATTGCCAATATCTACGCCCCGCTGGCTAACCGCTTGGGTATCGGTCAGCTCAAGTGGGAGCTTGAAGATCTCGCCTTCCGCTTCCTCCATAACGATTACTATATGGAGATTGCGCGCGACTTGGGTGAGAAGCGCGTCGAGCGTGAGCGTTATATTGAGAACTTTGTGGCGGAACTGCGTTCCTTGCTCGAGCAAAACGGGATTAAGAACGCCGAAGTCTATGGTCGTCCGAAGCATATCTACTCGATTTGGCGCAAGATGCAGCGCAAGCATCTGCCGTTTAGCGAGCTCTACGATGTGCGTGCGGTACGCGTGATCGTGGACAAGATCGAGGACTGCTACGCTGCCTTGAGTATCGTCCACAGCCGCTGGTCCCATATCGAAAAAGAGTTTGACGATTACATCGCCAATCCAAAGCCTAACGGCTATCAGTCGATTCACACTGTGGTCTATGGTGATGGCAACAAGGTGGTCGAAATTCAATTTCGTACCAAGGACATGCACCAAATGGCCGAGCTCGGTGTGGCCGCGCACTGGAAATACAAGGAAGGTGGCGGCTTAGGCTCGGGTGTGGAGCAGCGCATCAATTGGCTGCGTAAGCTCTTAGCGTGGCGCGACGATATGGTCGAGTCCGGTGCCCTGCTCGATGAGTTCAGAAAGCAGGTCTTCGAGGATCGCGTTTACGTCTTCACCCCACGCGGTGAGGTTGTGGACTTACCAACCGGCGCGACCCCGCTTGATTTTGCCTACCAAGTGCACACTATGGTGGGTCACCGCTGCATTGGCGCTAAGGTCGATGGGCGTATTGTCCCTTACACCTACAAGCTCAAGACCGGTGAGCAGGTGGAGATCATCACGCAAAAGGAACCAAACCCATCGCGTGATTGGATCAACGCTGATAATGGCTATCTTAAGACCTCGCGTGCCCGCGCTAAGGTTATCAATTGGTTCCGCAAGGTCGACTACGATAAGAACCTCGCCGCCGGTGACGATATCTTAGAGCGCGAGGTAGCGCGCCATGGCTTGGGTCTTAATAAGGACCAAGTAGCCTCGTTCTTAAAGGAGAAGCTGTCGCGCTTTAATGTGAAGTCGGTCAGCGATATCTACGCGGGTATTGGCGCCGGTGATATCAAGGTCAACCAGATTATCTCCTTCCTTGAGGAGCGGGTCTTCAAGCGTGATAGCAATACCAAGGAGCTAGAGCTGCAATCGCTCATCTCCGAGAAGACCAATCAGCAATTGCTGACGCGCCACGCCAACCAAAAGGGCCGTATCGTGGTCGACGGCATCGGCACGATGATGACCCATATCGCCAAGTGCTGCCAACCGATCCCTGGTGATGACATCATTGGCTTTATCACCCAAGGGCGCGGTATCTCGATTCATAAGGCCAGCTGCTCGCAGCTCAAGGGCCTGATGAAGAAGAATCCGGAGCGCGTGGTTACAGCGCAATGGGGCGATGACGCCAACGCCAATGGCTTTACCGTCACGATTAAGGTGGTAGCTTCGGACTATCCTGGTCTGCTGCGTGACGTCACTACGGTCATTGCCAATGAGAAGATCAATGTCTTAGGCGTGCGCTCGCACACCGATCGGCAAAAGGATCTCTCGATTATCGACATCGACATGATGATCGTGAACCTGCCTGCCTTGACCCGCGTCTTAGGCAAGCTCAACGAGCTCAAGCAGGTGCGCTCGGCCGCGCGCGTTTAGACCGCAGCCTGCTTTTAGTCAGTTACTTGCACGGGCCGCCTCAAGCGGCCCGCACTGAGAACTCTAACGCTTGGCTAAGCACACCGCACAGCGGCGGCCTCTTTAGCAGCGTGGGGCGAGATAGCTTAACAGCGCCTTGGTTAAGAGTAGGTCGCTCGGCTGGGTCAGCTTAAAGTTTAACGGCGATCCTTCCACCATCAGCACCTTGTGCCCTAAACGCTCCATCGCTGAGGCCTCGTCGGTGAGCGTGGCCTTGAGCTTGAGCCCTTGCTCAATGGCGCTGATAAGTTCCTCGCGCTTAAAGAGCTGCGGGGTGAGAGCGCGCAATAGATGCTTGCGCTCTAAGGTGCAGTCAATAGTGGCTTGGTCTCCGCCCGTGACGCTTTGGGCTTGCTTAACCGTATCGGCCATTGGGGCTACTAAGATACCGCCGCAGTGGCTTGGGCTACCCTGCTGGGTGCGGGCCACTTGCAGTAAGAGTTGCTCGATGTCAGCCAGGCTGATTAAAGGGCGTGCCGCGTCATGCACCATAACCCAGGGAGTACGCGCTGCTTTTAAACCGGTGAGTACACTGTCCACGCGCTCGTTGCCGCCGTTGACGCGCTCAACCCGCTTTAAGTCCACCAGACAGGTGTATTTATAGTAAGGGTCGTCAGGCGAGAGCGCCACAATCACATTGTGGACAAAGGGGCTGGTTAAGAGCTTGAGCACGGTGTGTTCAAGGACGCATTTGTCATCGAGCTTGAGGTACTGCTTGGGTACTTCCGCGCCCATGCGGGAACCAATGCCCGCCGCCGGTACCACCACGTCGACGAGGCCATGCTCCTTAATAAAGCCTGATACCCCCGAGCTGTCCATTAGGGCGTCGTGCGGGGCGTAGACCGTGAAGAGCTCTTGGAGCTCGGACTCTTGTAAGGTAGACGGTGGTGTAGCCAAGAGCAAGCTGACACTAGCCGTGCCGTGCGCGCTATCTTGCACGCCGCACTTAGGTTCACCGATGACTTGGCTCTTTGGGGGAATCGTCCCCTCAGGGGTGGCCACCGCTGCGCTGGTGCTGATGGCATTGGTTAGGGCCGCCTGCAAATTGTGCTCAAAAGCGTGGAGCTTGGCGGAAAAGAGATCAGGACTTCCGGCACGGCACTTCTCGTTAAGCTTGGTGATGAAGTCAGGATCTTGCGCTAAGAGCTCGTTGAGCTCTCCGAAGCGCTCGACCGTGATGTGCTTGACGCGGCCGTTAACACGCACCGAGCGCTTTAGATACACATATTTGCGCCCGCTTGCTGGGGTTTTGATCTCTACATACATAAATTAATAAGCCTTGGTTGCAGCGCATAACGCACTGATACCACTTTAGCACACGGGCTAAATTTTAACGTCATTGCCCTAAATTAGGTGATATGTGCCCAATCTGGGACAGAAAAATGAGTGATATCTGGGGGTGGGCGTAGTGGGGGTAAAAATGGCTTAAATAGGGGCTTGTAGAGACTTAGTTCACGGTTTTTGGAATTAAGGTAGACTAGAGCGTGCTCGATAAACTCATTTATGTGGCACAGTGTCCTAGTTCCAACTGTATACACTGCGCCAATATGAGTCAAACACGCCTGTGGAGCACAGCAATTGGTCTACCTTTGGGCGGTTGCAAAATGTTGCGCTGCCCCAAGCCGTGTTTATTGAGTGGCGGTGGAACTGGGCAAGCGGCCGCTGACTTCCTCTTAGCGGTAGTCTGGCAGGGGCATGTTGATGATTTCCTCATCCGTGGCGATGACGCGGTAAAAGCGCTCGTTAGGCTTGATCAGGCCGAGCTCGCTACGCGCTAGCTCTTCGATTGCCACTGAGCCTTGACGCCTAAAGTCGGTTACTTGGTCGGTGACTTCTTGATTGCGCTTTTGCAGCTCTAGGGCCTTGTGCTCTTCGCGCTCGAGCTGCTGTGCGATGCCCTTATAGGTCTCAACGCCCTTAGAGCCAAAATAGAGGTTGTAGGCCATAAAGCCCGAGAGCAGCAGCAAAATCGCCGTTATGATTTTCATTGCATCGGACATTGGGGCTCCTTGCCGGGCGGCTCTGGTCTAACTAAGGCTTACTTTGCAAAAATCATAGCAATTCATTGAAGCGTTGGATTAAGCGCGCAACGCTATATTGTTTTTTAAGTTTAGTGCGCAGAGGTAAGAAAACTCCAAATTTAGGTAGTAATTTATATCGCTTGGTTCGCAAAATTTGTAAAATATTTGGTGGAGTTATAGAGATTTTGTTTTTAACACAGAGATCATGGGCTTTAGTTAAAAGCAAGCGCTGAAGCTCAGGATTGCCTTTTAATCTATAGTAGTGATATATCAGTGTATTCCAGAAGTTAAAGAGCCAAGCATCATAAAGCTTATGGTGCTGTCCTTTTGATACGAGTAGATTAAAAGAGAAATCAAATAATTCAACTATTGATGTAGCGTATTTTTCATTAAATCTATTGGTTAGAGAGTCCGAATGCAAAATGTAGTGATATAAAGGCTCGTTAACAATTTCAATACGATGTGCATTTAATGCCATATGCATCACCCAGCAGAGATCCTCTCCATATGTAATGTCGGGAAAAATGATGTTATGTGCGAGAAGAAAGTCGCGTCGCACCATCTTGTTACATGGCGAAGGATGAATTGATGGGCTGAGCAGGATCGCCTCTAAAGTACAGGCATCGAGCTGACTAGCATCGCCTTGGGCGGCGTTGTAGCGCGCAATATGTTTTAGTAACTGCTTGTCATAGAGTAAATCATAGGTCTGTTCACCCTCGTGAAAGCGAATGCCAAAGCACACCAAGTCAGCTTGGGTGTCATCAAGGCGCTTGCTCATCTTCTCAAGCAGCGTCGGATCGTAGCGATCGTCGCCGTCCAAGAAAATTACATATTCGCTGCTGCTGAGTTTAAAACCATAGTTGCGGGTACCGCCGGGGCCTAAGTTGTGCTCATTACGCGCCAAGATAATGGTTTTGTCGGAGTTTTGCGCTTTAAACTCCTGAAGCTTGGCCCAGGTGTCGTCAGTCGAGCAGTCATCGACCAAGATCAACTCAAAATCTTGCATGGTCTGCCCCCATAACTGCTTGAGGTCTGGGACGTAGGGAGCAGCGTTGTAGAACGGAATGATGACAGAAACTTTGGGCATAGTCGGTTCCTAATCATGAGTTTTGGTTCAAACTTGGCTCAAAAAACAGCCTCTATTGTAATTAACAAGTACGAATAACCTAAACCATTTGGGACAGTGCAGGATCAATCAGCGGGGCAATTGGTCATAAACTCGGGGCTTGCTATGTGCCTGCTCTCCGCTTGCCACTGAGCCTTGGCGCATAAAGTCAGCTACTTGGTCGGTGACCTCTTGATTGCGCTTTTGCAGCTCTAGGGCCTTGTGCTCTTCGCGCTCTAACTGCTGTGCGATGCCCTTATAGGTTTAACGCCCTTAGAGCCAAAATAGAGGTTGTAGGCCATAAAGCTCGAGAGCAGCAGCAAAATCACCGTTATGATTTTTATTGCGTCGGACATTGTGACTTCTTGCCGGGAGGCTCTGGTCTAATTAAGTCTTACAATGCAAAAATCATAACAGCTCATTGAAACGCTTGATCAAGCGTGCGACACGGTACTGCTCTTTGAGCTTAGTGCGCAGCGGTAAAAAAGAGTGGCTCTTGGGCAGCACTTTGTACAGACCGAGACGTCCTAAGAGTGGAATGTGCTCAGGCGTAGATGGAATTTGGTGCGCCTGACAAAAGGCTTGGGCTTGCGTCAGCAGAAGGCGTTGAAAGTCAGGGCTCGGGCTTAATCTGTTGTATTGGGTAAAGAGCGTATCCCACAATTGGAAGTGCCAAGCGTCTTGCAACTTTGGTAGGAGCTGGGCCTTCGTTAAGAGCTGATTGATGAAAGTAAGCTGCGCGATAAATGCTGCGACAAATCGCTCACTGCGGGCCAAACTCAGAGAGTTGTCATGGAGTACGTAGTGGTAGAGAGGTTCAGCAATCAGCTCAATGCGCTGTGCCTTTAACACCATCTGCATAGCCCAGCAGCGGTCTTCGCCGAACGTTAAGCAGGGAAAAGCAATGTTGTGTTGAATCAATAAATCGCGCCGTACCATCTTGTTCCACGGAGCTGGATGAATTGATGGGGTGAGCAGCACTGCCTCTAAAGCATAGGCGTCGAGCTGACTAGGATCGCCTTGGGCGGCGTTGTAGCGCGCAATTTGTTTTAGCAACTGTTTGTCATAGAGTAAATCGTAGGTTTGTGCGCCTTCATGAACACGAATGCCGCAGCACACCAAGTCAGCGTGGGTGTCATCAAGGCGCTTGCTCATCTTCTCAAGCAGCGTCGGATCGTAGCGGTCATCGCCGTCCAAGAAGATTACGTACTCGCCTGAGCTTTTGGTAAGACCATGATTACGGGTGCCGCCGGGACCTAAGTTGTGCTCATTGCGCGCTAGGATAATCGTGCGTTCTGGGTTTTGGTCCTTGAACTCCTGGAGTTTAGCCCAGGTGTCGTCGGTTGAGCAGTCGTCGACCAAGATCAGCTCAAAATCTTGTAGAGTCTGCTCCCACAGCTGCTTGAGGTCAGGGAGGTAGGGAACGGCGTTATAGAGCGGGATGATGACAGAAACTTTAGGCATAGTCGGCTCTGGATGCGCACAAGCCGCTTGCAGGTGAGCCTGCACGCGGCTTGTGGGGTTAGCTTGCGCTCAGCATAGCGCGGACCTAAGAATAACGCTTAGTGCTGCTGGTCCTGGTAGCGCTTGGCAGCGGCGATAAAGCCACGGAATAATGGGTGACCCTCACGTGGGTTCGAGGTGAACTCTGGGTGGAACTGGACACCAATGAACCATGGGTGGTTCTTGATCTCGATGATCTCCACTAACTTGTTGTCAGTGGACAGGCCTGCAACCGAGAGGCCCGCCTCGGTGAGCTTGCCGATCAGGTTGCTGTTGACCTCGTAGCGGTGACGGTGACGCTCAACAATATCGTCCTGGCCGTAGAGCTCACGGACCTTGGAATCAGGCTTTAAGTGGCATAACTGACCACCTAAACGCATCGTGCCGCCTAAGTCGGACTTGTCCGAGCGCTTCTCAACGCGACCGGCTTCATCGGTCCACTCGGTGATTAATGCGACTACTGGGTATGGGGTGTTTGGATCAAACTCGGTCGAGTTGGCCTTGTCCATCCCGGCGACGTCACGGGCGTACTCGATAATCGCAACCTGCATACCCAGGCAAATGCCTAAGAATGGGATATTGTGCTCACGGGCATAACGGACCGCAATGATCTTGCCTTCGACACCGCGCGAACCAAAGCCGCCCGGAACTAAGATCGCGTCTAAGCCCTGGAGCATCTCCTCGCCGCGCGACTCGACGTCTTCGGAGTCGATGTACTTGATGTTAACTGCTAAGCCGTTCTTTAAGCCGCCGTGCTTTAAAGCCTCGTTGACCGACTTGTAGGCGTCAGGCAGCTCAGTGTACTTGCCGACCATACCAATGGTGACTTCACCTACGGTGTTGGCCTGCTGGTAAATTACGTGCTCCCACTCGCTTAAATCAGCCTCTTGGCAGTCTAAACCAAAGCGCTCAACGATGAACTGATCTAAGTACTGGCTCTTGAGCAGAGCTGGAATCTTGTAGATCGAGTCGACGTCCTTGAGCGAAATAACGGCACGCTCTTGGACGTTGCAGAACATCGCAATCTTGTGACGCTCGTGGGCTGGGATGACGCGATCGGAGCGGCAGATTAAGACGTCTGGCTGAATACCGATCGATAAGAGCTCCTTGACCGAGTGCTGGGTTGGCTTGGTCTTAACCTCGCCTGAAGTCTCAAGATATGGCACTAAGGTTAAGTGCATAAAGATGGCGTTTTCACGGCCAATCTCAACAGCGAGCTGACGGATAGCCTCTAAGAAAGGCAGCGACTCGATATCACCGACGGTACCGCCAATCTCAACAATCGCGACTTGATTGCCTTCGGCACCTGCCAAAATGCGCTCTTTGATGGCGTTAGTGATGTGCGGGATGACCTGGATGGTGGCACCTAAGTAATCGCCTCGGCGCTCCTTGCGGATCACATCAGAGTAAATACGACCCGTGGTGAAGTTGTTGCGGTGCGACATCTTAGTGCGGATGAAACGCTCGTAGTGACCTAAGTCGAGGTCGGTTTCTGCGCCGTCCTCGGTCACGAAAACTTCACCGTGCTGAATTGGGCTCATCGTACCTGGATCGACATTGATGTACGGATCCAGCTTCATCATGGTCACTTTCAGGCCACGGGCCTCGAGTACGGCAGCAAGCGAGGCGGCCGCAATGCCCTTACCTAAGGATGAAACCACGCCACCAGTTACGAAAATAAGCTTGGCAGGAGAAGGTGTTGCAGTCATGAAAAAGCTCCGATGTTAACGCCAAATTTGACCGCTCATTGTAGCACAGCCCGCTTATTTATGCCGCATTAATCACACTTTCAGCATAAGTGCTGTCCCTCCTCTCCGCACCCGTGACCCAGAGCGCCGTCCTGCGCTGAGCGCAGTGCTAACCTAAGGGCAGCAGGAGGTCTTTTGGTCTGAGCTCGCCTTGAGTTTGTGTGGCGCGGGACGGGCCTTGGAGCGCAAGTTTACGGTCGGGCTTGTGTGCCAGGGCACTGGCAATTATTAGATCGCGGGCAGGGCGGCATTGGGGCGCAAGTTTGGGGGCGGTGGGGCATGCGCTCGGGCGTGCGGCGTTTGGGGCGGTGCTTTGGGCTCGCTTCGGTCTCGCTTGGGCTCGCTTCGGTCTCGCTTGGGCTCGCTTCGGTCTCGCTTGGGCTCGCTTCGGTCTCGCTTGGGCTGCGCTTGGGGTGTGCTTTTTGGGTTGTGCATTGATTGGGGGTGTGGGGAGGGGTGAGCGCGCGCGGACTGTAAGTCCTAATAACGTTTACGGAAATTTGCAATATTGGGGGTGGCCGCAATGCGATTTAGCTCAAGTTTTTGGCATGTAAATGCTAAAAAACGTGCTACAGCTTCAATTATCGTAAACGTTTGCGTGATTTTACGGTGCTCTCTTTTTATGCTAGGGAAATGGACAAGCGGGGCTGGAGGTGGATGGTGTATCGCTGCCTTGTTGTCCGTAAGCGTGCGTGGCGCACGCAACCAAGACTAAGTTTGCGTGAGTGGATGTAAGCTCAGTTCTTTTTTCTTTTTTTTTTGTTGTGACGTGAGCTTGGTCTTGGTTGGGGTGCTGCGTGTCAGTGTGACTTTCTTGTCAGGCAGGAGTTTGCGATGAATGGATTTAAGAATCTATCAGGCGCGACCAAAGGCTACATAGTTTTAATCTCGCTGGTGGTTTTGTCGTGGCTGATCTTCAAGATCTTAACCCCAGATAACTTCGGTTCACCCGAGAACCTCTTGGCTTACTTCCAGGCGAGCTTAATTGCCACGGTCGGTGCCATTGGCTTCTACTTCGTGATGGATATGGGCCTGTTCGATTTCTCGATCGGCGCCAACATCATCTTATCGGCAGTGGTGGGCTGCCAATTGGCTACCACCTTTGAGCTGGGCTATTTTGGCCTAGTTATGGGCTGCATTATCACCGGCGCCTTGGTGGGCCTGTGCAATGGCGTGTTCTATGTGCGCCTGCGCATTCCATCGATGATCGTTACGGCGGGCCTTGCTTTAATTTACGAGTCGATCGCTAACTATATGGCAGGTGGCGTGGGCCAAACCCTGCCTTCTGATATGCGCGGCTTAGGCCAGATGCCAGGCAATATCATCCTGGCCGTCCTGTGCTTTATCATCGCTTACTTGATGCTCAATTACACCAAGTTTGGTACCTACACCTACGCGATCGGCTCTAACGAGTTCGTAGCTAAGAATATGGGTATCAACGTTGACCGCTACAAGGTCTACGCCTTTATCTTAAGCGGTGCCTTCTTCGGTGCGATGGCGATTCTGACCATCAGCTACGGTTCGTCGATCGTCGCGGTCACCGGTATGCAGTCGATGAGCCGTAACTTCATCCCAACGATGGGCTGCTTCTTTGGCCTTGCCTTTATGCGCTACGGTATTCCATTGCAGGCCATTATCTTAGGTGAGTTCATCGTTAACATCATCTTCTTCGGCTTCATTTCCTTGGGCGCCCCAACGGCTATTCAGGACATGATTTCTGGTCTGGCACTTCTGATCATCATCACCCTCACCACCAAGGTGAACAAGGGCGAGATCGTGAAGTAGGAGGGTGGCTATGAGTCAAGTAAGATTACAGGTCAGAGATATCAGCAAAAACTTCGGTATCACCAAGGCGCTGCAACACGTCTCCTTTGATGTCAACGCCGGTGAAGTTCACGCCCTGATCGGTGAGAACGGCTCGGGTAAGTCGACCCTGACCAATATGCTCACCGGTATCTACCCAATGGAAACGGGCTCCTTTATCTTAGATGGTAAGGAAATCCACCCGTTAAACCAGGTCGATGCCAATAATATGGGTATCTCGATCATCGTTCAGGAATTGGGTACCCTCTCGGGCTTAACCGTTGCCGAGAATATCTTCTTAGGCCACGAAGATCGCTTCATCAAGCACGGCTTCCGTAATACCGTCGCGATGAACGCTGAGGCCAATCGCCTGCTGCAAGAGTATGGCTTCACCCATATCAAGGGTGGCGCCATGATCGACGATTACAATTTCGAGGATCGCAAGTTAATCGAGATTGTTAAGGCGACCTACTTCCATCCTAAGATCGTGGTGATCGACGAGACCACTACCGCGCTGTCGCAAGAAGGCCGTGAAGAGCTCTATAAGCAAATGGAGCGCCTCAAGGCCGAAGGCTGCACCGTGATCTTCATTTCCCACGACTTGTCTGAGATTCTGTCCAAGTCCGACACGATCACGATTTTACGTGACGGTATCTATATCGATACCTTAAAGGCCGCAGATCTTAACCAAGACAAGCTCAAGAAGCTGATGGTGGGCCGTGAGGTCACCGGCGATTACTATCGCTCTGACTACGGCGAGCCAATCTCCGATGAGGTGGTGCTCTCGGCTAAGGGCGTAACCGTCCCAGGTCTCATTCACGATGTCACCTTTGATCTGCACCGAGGCGAAATCTTAGGCTTTGGTGGTCTGTCCGAGTCTGGTATGCACGAGATCGGCAAGGCGATCTTTGGCGCCAGCTACGATCGCACGGGCTCAGTTACCTTAGCTGATGGCACCGCGATCAATGAGATTCCAAATGCCATTCGCCACTCGATCGCCTATACCTCCAAGGATCGTGACAACGAGTCGGTGGTCTTAAACCAATCGATCGGCGATAACATCATTATGCCGTCCTTAAATGCCTTGGACTACGGCCATACCCCATTTATCAATTGGGCTAAGGCCCGCAAGTTCGCTAACGAATTTGCCAAGGAAATGTCGGTCAAGATGCAAAGCACCGATCAATTCGTCTCGGAGCTCTCCGGCGGTAATAAGCAAAAAGTGGTGCTCGCCCGCTGGATCGGCAAGGGCTCGAATATCGTCGTGCTCGACTCGCCAACCCGTGGTATCGATATCGGTGTTAAGCAGGACATCTACCAGCTCATGAACAAGATGCGCAAGAACGGTAAGTCCATCATTATGATCTCCGAGGAGCTGATGGAACTTATCGGTATGTGCGATCGCATCATCATCATGAAGGATGGTGCCATCTCCGGTGAGGTGCTGAGAAGCCCAGACCTCGATGAGCAAAAGCTCATTGCAATGATGGTTTAAGGAGGCTGCCATGACTCAAGCAAATAATAATGCTCCAGCTGATAAGGCTGTAGCTTCGGCTGCCAGCGCAGCCTCGGCCAAGGAAGTGGCCTTAAAGAAGCAAAACACGATGCGCATGGTGCGTGCCCTCTTACCAATTGCGGGCTTAATCATCATCTTTGCGCTCTTTAGCTACCTGACCAATGGCCGTCTGATCACTCGTCTGCCTTTGGCTATGAGTACCGTCTACGTCATTATGATCTCCGCGATGGGCGTGTTCTTTATCATGACCATCGGTGGCCTTGATTTCTCCCAAGGCTCGATCTTGGGCCTCTCTGCGATCGTGGTGTGTTACGTCTCACGGTACAGTATTGAGCTGTCAATCCTCGCGGGCATCTTAACCGGTGCAGCGGTAGGCGCGGTCAACGGCTACTTCTACGTGCATCGCAAGATCAAATCATTCATCGTGACGATCTGCACCATGTTCTTGTTCCGTGGCCTTATTAAGTACCTCACCACTGAGGCCCCGGTAGCAGGCGATCCGATGCTGGTTATGTGGGACTCGACCGCTTTTAAGGTCACCGCCACGGTTATCGTTGTGGGCATTGGCTTTATCTGCTTTAACTTCACTAAGTTCGGCATTTACCTGCGCGCCATTGGCGCCGGTGAAAAGGCCGCGATGTTCGCCGGTATCCGTACCGACCGCGTCAAGTTCTTAGTCTACGTTTTAGCAGGCGCGATCACGGGCTTTGCCGCCTTTATCTCCGCGATCAAGATTGGTTCGGTTACCTCCAACGGTGGTAACCAGCTTGAGACTCAGATCTTAATTGCTCTGGTCTTAGGCGGTATGCCAATTTCTGGTGGTGCCATGGCCCGCTTCTACAACGTCATCGTAGGTTCGCTCCTCTACGTCGTCCTGACCTCGGGTCTGACCATGATGGGCTTTAGCACGCAGATGATGCAGCTCATCCAAGGCGTGGTCTTCTTAGCCTTCGTAGCAATCTTCGCCGACCGTCAGTCGCAGTCGGTTATCAAATAGCGCGCCGCGCTCATCCTTTTGTCGGTCTCACTTGCCGCGCGCACTTGCGCTGATAGTGCTACTTGCGCCAAGAGGTGTACTGGCGCCGATAGGGCTACTTGCGCCAAGAGGTGTACTGGCGCCGATAGGGCTACTTGCTCTAAGCGGCGCACTTACACCCAGAGGGGTACTTGCTTTGAGATGGGTACTTGCTCCAAGAGGGGTACTGGGGTTGAGGGCCTGTACTGGGTTGAGCGCCCGTACTGGGTTAATCGCCCGTACTTGCGCCGATGTCGCAAGTGAGACTGGTGCGCACACCGCTTGTGCTATTTTTTTTAGGCAGTGGCGGCGTGTCGCTCTGCGGTTTTAGTTTCTTAGTGTTCAAGGGAGGGGGTGGCGCTTAAGGCGAACAGAGGGCTTGAGGCGGCTTGGCCTCAAGTAGCTGGTTAGGACTTAGAGGTCTTATCGGCTCTGCTTTCACCTGGGGCGTTATCTTTTAGGTTGTTTTATGGAAAAAATCTATTTTGTCGTTGGCTCGCAAGACCTCTATGGTGATGAGTGCTTAAAGCAAGTTGCCGCTGATGCTCAGGTCATGAACGACTTCTTCAACGAGAAGTTCGGTGCCCGCGTCAAGTTTGAGCTCTTGCCAACGGTCGTCAATTCTGAAACCTGCATCGCTGATATGCGTAAGGTTAGTTGCGATGATGACTGCATCGGTGTTGTTACCTGGATGCACACCTTCTCGCCTGCCAAGATGTGGATCAAGGGCTTACAAGAGTTAAGAAAGCCACTGTTACACTTACACACCCAGGCCAATGAGAAGCTGCCTTATGACAGCATCGACATGGACTTCATGAACTTAAACCAAGCCGCCCACGGTGACCGTGAGTACGGCTTTATCGTAGCCCGCCTCAAGATCGCCCACCAGGTGGTCGCTGGTTACTATCGTCATGAGCATGTCTTAAACGAGATGGCCCGCTTTATCGACGTCGCGCGCGCTATCAACTTCTCGCGTCACCTCAAGGTTGCCTCCTTTGGTAACAATATGCGTGAGGTTGCGGTTACCGACGGCGATCGCGTTGAGTCGCAGATCCGCTTAGGCTGGGAGTGCAACTACTACGCAGTGGGCGACTTAGTTAAGACCATCAACGAGGTCTCCGAGGCTGAGGTTGACGCCAAGATGGCTGAGTACCAAAGCAAGTACACCATGAAGACCGACCGCGTCGACGTCGTCCGTGAGCAGGCTAAGTATGAGGTCGGCCTTGAGAAGTTCTTAGGCGCCCGTGGCTTGGGTGCTTTTGCTGATACCTTCCAAGACCTGTGGGGCTTAAACCAGCTGCCAGGTATTGCCTGCCAGAACTTAATGGGCAAGGGCATTGGTTTTGGTCCTGAGGGTGACTACAAGATCTCCGCTTTATCGGCAGTCTTAATGAAGATGGCCGAAGGCCGTCCAGGTGCTACCGGCTTTATCGAGGACTACACCTACGATTTAACCGAGGGCCAAGAGTTAGAGCTGGCTTCGCACATGCTCGAGGTGCCAGTTTCCTTTGCCGCCACCAAGCCTGAGATCGACGTCATTCCATTAGGTATCGGCGGTAAGTCCGATCCTGCTCGCCTTATCTTCGACGGCGTTGAGGGCGACGGCATTCAGGTCACGATGGTCGATATGGGCACCCACTTCCGCGTTATCTGCGCGGACATCGAGCTGGTCAAGCAGCCTAAGCCAATGCCTAAGCTGCCAGTAGCCCGCATCATGTATCGCCATAAGCCAAACTTCAATATCGGCACTGCCTTCTGGTGCTATGCCGGTGGCGCTCACCACAGCGTAGTTTCCACCGCCTTAACCCGTAAGGACATCGCCTTATTCGCTAAGCTCTTAGGCTTAGAGTTCATCGCCTTTGGTGATGACACCACCGAGACCGACTTAGAGAAGTTTGCCGCCGAGGCCTATCGCAAGTAATTATGCGCTAAAGCTTCGCTTTAGCCTTTAAGGAGCCTGAGCGCGGGGACGCGCTCAGGCTTCGTCGTCTTTGGGGCAAACGCCGCTTAGCTCGTAGAGCGGGCCGAGCTAAGCTTTATGCCCAGTGCCGCGCTAGACGCGCGGCTTCAAGCGCGATGCCGTAAGGGGCTAGGTGAGCACCGACCCGCGCTCTTGATGGGGCCCAATGGGGTGCGGGGCTCACTGGTTGGGCCCAACTTTGGCGTAAGCTGCGCTCTGACAGGGCACAAACGCAGCTGCGGTGTGGGCAAACTGCACATCTGCTGGTAGCGGCTTGCGGACGGGGCTTGAGCGTGGCTGCGCAGTGGAGCGTGCTGGCGGGTAGGGCTCACTAAGGGCAATCTAAGAAAAGGGCTGGTATGATGGGCGCGCTAGCCCTAGGTGCTGGCAATTGCTTGGTTTGGTTCTTTTCACTCACGCTGCTTTGAGCGCAGTGCTCCGTTATGAAAATAAACGTGTTCTCAACTCTTTACGAGTTATGTATTAAGTTAGCAAAGCACCCTAAAGCTCCATGGTTCTTGGGTATCAATAGCTTTATCGAGTCGATCTTCTGGCCGATTCCGCCTGATGTCATGCTCGCCCCAATGTGCTTAGCGCGTCCTAAGCGCTCGATGTACTACGCCGCTTTGACCGTGGTCACATCGGTCTTGGGTGCAGTCTGCGGTTATTACCTGGGCTACTTTATCTACGATCCGTATATCGCGGATCTCATCGCATGGCTGGGCTATGAGAGCTCAATGCAGACGGTGCGTGAGTGGTTTACCTTAGAGTACGGCGTCTTAATGATTTTCATTGGCGCCTTTACCCCAGTGCCGTATAAGGTCATCGCTGTAACCACCGGCGTGGTCGCCGCCGAGAGTATGGCCAATACCGGCTCAGTGGGCATGCTCACCTTATTAAACTTTGTCTTGGTCTCGTTAGTCGGTCGTGGTCTGCGCTTCTTCTTGGTCGCAGGCATCATTATGCTCGGTGGCGAGCGCATGGAGCACGCCCTGCGCCGCTATATCGACTACATCGGCTGGGCCTGCGTCATCTTAGTGGTCATATACATCGCCTACAAGATGCTGATGCCATAGCCTGCGCCCAGGCCTGAGGCAACGGCGCGCGCTGGGAGCGGGCCGACTGGGCGCGGGCCGACTGGGCGCGGGCCGACTGGGAGCGGGCCGACTGGGCGTGGGCTGATTCGTGCCGGGAGCAAGCTCTGCCGAGGTTCCTGGTTGTGCCTAAAAATCGCGGCCGCTCACAGCGGTGGGACCATTTGGGGGCGTTCGTTTTTTCGGACGCCCCCATTTGGCTTACAATGAGGTCATTGAAGTGCCGCATAAGCTGTGCTGCGGCCTAGACTTTGCTCCAGCTGTTCGGATGTCCTTTTGGCTTTAGTGGGCGTTGGAGGTTGTGTGTAGATGCAAGCAATGACCATTACTTTATCTCTTCTGACAGCCGTGGCGGCTGTGCTTACTGGTGGCTGCGAGACCTCCAATCAAACCTACTCCACCAGTCGCGTCATCGACGCAACTGAGGTAAGCTCGGCCTCATCGATCGGCGCTAGTACCGCCGGGCAAGCCGCGCGTGCGGCGCAAAATACCCGTGGCCCTGAGGTCTTAACCGACGCTCCGGTCTATGATGTTACCAGCGGTAATGTCAGCACGATTACTCCGGCCCCGCAGGGTAGTCTTAACCCTCAGACTCCGCCCCCGGCCGCCCCTGGAACCTTGATTGGCGGCGTCCCGGACGAGCCGATGCCGCAGTATCAGACTACTCCTAATGTCGCCGCTCCTAATGCTGCCGTAAGCACGATGCCGCCTGATCCGCTTGACGACTTTGTCCCGAATCAGCCGCTGCCTGCCGCTCAGCCTGCCACTCAGCAGGTGCAGCCGGTGGCCCAGCCTGAGCCTGCCGCCTCAAGTTCGTCGGGTAATTGGCTCTTAGTGGATAGCGCTGAGGCGCAAGCTGATGTTAATAACACCGCCTTAGAGCAAAAGGTGCTGGCGCAAAAGTCGGTGAACGACAGCGCCCGCACTGTCTATCAAAATAAAATTGCCACCACCGCAGGCCCAGATCGCTACGCTGTGGTTAAGGGCGATACTCTGTATTCGATCGCTTTCCGCTACGGCCTTGATTACCATGCCTTAGCTAAGATCAATAAGATTGATCCGCCTTATAACCTCAAGGTGGGTCAGGTCTTGCAGCTTAATTTAAAGCAGCAGGAGGCCCCAAGCTACGTGGTGCAAAAGGGCGATACCCTGTACTCGATTGCACGCAAAAACAACCAGAGCGTGTCGTTCCTGGCCGGTGTCAACAATTTAGAGCCGCCTTATAACCTCAAGGTCGGCCAAAAGATCTTGCTCTCGCGCGATAACTCGATGAGCGCCAGCGCCTCAAGTACCGCCAAGAAGGAAGAGGTCGTGCCGGTGGCCGGTCAAAAGGCCCCAACTACTACCGCAGCGACTAAGCCTACGTCCTCGGATGCTAAGAGCAGCGCCACTAAGCCTACGACCTCTAATGTGGCCCAGACCCCAATTGTGAAGACCGCCACCCGTAAGGTCGCCGGGGTCACCTGGTCGTGGCCGACCACGGGCCGCGTGATCGAGCAATTCTCGACCGCTGAGCAGGGCAATAAGGGCGTGGATATCGCAGGTAAGCGCGGTCAGGCCATTATCGCTGCTGCCGATGGCCAGGTCGTGTACTCGGGCAACGCGCTGCGGGGCTTTGGTAACCTCATCATTATCAACCACACCAATGAGTACCTCTCGGCTTATGCTCATAACGACGTGCTCTTAGTGAAGGAAGGCCAAAAGGTAAAGCGTGGTCAGCAGATTGCGCGCATGGGTAGCACCGACGCCAGCTCACCGCGTCTGCACTTTGAAATCCGCTATCGTGGCCAGTCGGTTAACCCGGTAAGCTATTTGCCAAAATAATCCATTCCCAGATAAAAAAAGAACCGCCTGGGGTGACCGAGACGGTTTTTTTTTTTCATGGGCGCGCCGACGGCGCTGCTGGCGCCAGGCTGCTGGCGCCAGGCTGCTGGCGCAGGCCGCTTACGCAGACCGCACTTGGCGCCCAGACGCTTGCGCAGGGCCGTCAGCGCGCGGCCCCAGCGACGCGCGCTGGGGCTAGTGGGCGCTCAGTTTGGTCTTGAGTTCGCTTAAGACGTTGAGCGCCATGATCGGAGTGAGGCTGTTGAGGTCGAGCTGCTCGAGCTCTTGGGCCAAGCGCTTTAAGTTTTCACCTTCGTGCTCGAGCTGGGCTTTTTCAGCCGCACTTTCTTGCAGCTGGGCCTGCAGCTTGGCAATGAGCTGCTCTTGGGCTTGCAGCTGAGCGTTTTGTTCTTGGTCGGCTAGGCCCTCGGCGCTGTTGAGCGAGCCTAAGTCGCTTCCGCCTGAGTCAAGGCCCAAGGGCGGGGTAAAGAGGTTGGCGTTATCGAGCTCCTTGGCGCGCGCCTTGAAAAAGCCTAGAGCCTTCTTGGTGATCTTGCTGGGGACGCCCGCTAATTGCGCGACCTCAATACCAAAAGAGCGGGCTTGGCGTCCGCGCTCGGCGTGGTACAAGAACACAATCTGCCCTTGGAACTCCTTGGCGTTAAAGCACAGATTAAAGGCGTTCGGGTAGTTCTCAACTAAGGCCGTGACCTCGGCATAGTGGGTCGCGAACATCGTCTTAGGCTTTAAGTCCTTGGCCAGGTACTGGACAATGGCCTCGGCAATGGCGGCGCCTTCGGCGCCGGAGGTGCCACGGCCCACCTCGTCCATAATGACCAGGCTCTTAGGCGAGGCGTTATTTAAGATGGTGGCCGTCTCCTCCATCTCGACCATAAAGGTCGAGCGCCCGGCCGCTAAGTCATCAGAGGCGCCGATACGGGTGAAGATGCGATCGATGTCGCCGATGATGGCTTCCTTGGCCGGAACAAAGGAGCCCATGCGCGCCATGATGGCAATGAGCGCGGTCTGACGCATAAAGGTCGACTTGCCGCCCATATTAGGACCCGAGATCACCGCCAAATTGTGCTCAGGACTGAGCTCAATGCCATTGGAGATAAATTGGCTCGAGCTTAAAGCCTCCACTACCGGGTGGCGCCCCGCCACAATCTTGAGGGTGTTATCACAGGTGAGCTTAGGGCGAGTATAGCCCCGCTTTTGCGCGACGCGCCCTAAGGCGGTGGCGACGTCAAGCTGCGCTAAATGCTGGGCCACGGCGCTAAGCTCGGGGATGGCCTCAATGAGGCGCGCTAAGATTTGGTCGTAGAGCTCCTTTTCAATTTGCAGGCAGCGCGTCTGGGCCGATAAGGTCTTTTCCTCGAGCTCCTTGAGCTCTGGGGTCAGATAGCGCTCGACATTCTTTAAGGACTGGCGGCGCACATAGTCATTAGGCAAGGCGCTGACCTTTTGCGAGGCATTGCGCGTAATCTCAATAAAGAAGCCTAGGACGTTGTTGCTGCGTACCTTAAGGGTTGGAATGCCGGTGCGGGCCTTTTCTTGCTCTTCGATCGTTTGCAGGATTTCCTGCGCGCCATTTTGCAAAGCTCTAAGTTCATCTAATTCCTGGTGATAGCCGGTGGCAATGACGTCACCGTCGCGAATCAGCAGGGATGGGAACGGCTTAATCGCACGCTTTAACAGCTGGTAGACCTCGGTAAGCTCGGGCAGCTTTGTAATAAATTGCGTGATGATGCCCGCGCGCCATTCCTCAGCACTGATCTCCTGGGTTACATCTTCAGCCTGAGTTTGCTCCGGATTAAAGCCAAAGAGCGCGGCCGGCTGTGTCAGGTCGAGGTTTGGGTCGACGCTGTCACTTTGCCCGATATTGGCGCCCACTACGCTTAAGATTTGGCTGACCACGCTGCGGTCGATCTTGGCGGCTTGCTCGGGGGGCAGCTGTAAGAGAAATTTGATCGTTGGAACCACCGCTAGGGCGTCGCGCAGCTTGGCCAAATCGCGTGGCTTAGCGGTGCGCAAGCCGATGCGGGCCACAATGCGCTCGATATCGCCGATCGCATCCAAGATGGCGTCGAGCTCGGAGGTGAGCGGGGCTTGCTGCAGCGCCTCGATTAAATCAAAGCGGCGCTCTAAGGTGGCGTTATCGCGCAGCGGATTGACCAGCATCTGCTTGAGTAGGCGGCTCCCCATTGGGGTGCGGGTGTCATCTAAGATGGCCATGAGGCAGCCTTGCGGGGTGCCACTTAAGTTCGCTAAGAGCTCTAAGTTCTTTTGCGCGGTCTTATCTAAGAGCACGATCTGGGCGCTCTCATCGCGCTTAATCGAGCTGACATGCTCGATCGCGGCGTGCTGGGTGGTACGCACGTAGTTTAATAAGGCACCGGCGGCACAGATACCAGCCTTCATCTTGTCGATGCCAAAGCCCAAGAGGCTTTGGGTCTTAAATTGGGTGCACAGATTGCGATAGCTCGAGTCGTAGTCGTAGTCCCAAAGAGGCAGGGCCTTGCGGCACAGCACGTCCTTTAAGCGCTCGTAATAGGCAAAGCGCTCCGGATAGAGCAGCTCCTTAGGATTGACCTTATCCACTAAGAGCATCAGATCGTCAATCGAGCTGACCTCGGCCGTGGTGAAATGGCCTGAGCTTAAATCCATAGTGGCTAGGCCAAAGTTGACCTTGTCGTTATAGAGCGCGGCGATGATGTTGACCTCGCGCTCGGGGATCATGTCCGGCTCAGTGACCGTGCCCGGGGTGATGATGCGCGTGACCTTGCGCTCAATCATATTGCGCCCGGCGCCTTGCTTGTCGGTCATCTGCTCGCAGATCACGACCGAGTAGCCCGCCTTTAATAGGCGTGCGACGTAGCTGTCGACCGTGTGGTAGGGGATACCGGCCATCGGGATCGGCTCGCCGTTTTGGTGGTTGCGTCGAGTTAAGGTGAGATCTAAGACGCTGGCGGCGATCTTGGCGTCCTCAAAGAACAATTCGTAGAAGTCGCCCAAGCGGTAGAACACCAAGTTCTCTTGGTACTGCTTTTTGACCTCGTAGTATTGACGCATCATGGGCGACAAGTCGGCAGCGTTGATATCAGGCATAGCAGGTTCACTCCGCATTTGAGCCAGTCACAGACTCACAACCTCAAGAAATTACGACCAAAGTTCGCACGAGTTTGTGCCCTCAGCGCACCAGCTCAAGCGCACGTGCTCACAGCACTAACTTAGGCGATATGCGCGCGCAAGTGGGGAAATTGCCGCTTAGCGCCGCATTTGTCGCGAAAAATGTGATTTACATCACGTAAACCGCGCCATTGTACCCCAATTGGCTCGCGCTACGGCACACCGCGCTCAGCTTTGAACTAGCTCGCAGGGTAAAGCGCCGGGGGCGGCCCCCAGGGCGGCCCTACCAGTCCCCGCTTGAGGCGCCGGGGCCGCTTGAGACGCCGCGCCTGCGGGGCTGGGGACGGGTTACCACGCGCGGCGGGTGCGCTCTTAGCACCGTCGTGTGCTTTAACCTGCTGAAATGTGCGCAAGGCCAGCGAGGCTGTTAAGATCGGGGTAGTGATTTTAGGTCGTGGGGGCAAGAATGGCTCAGATGGTGTTACCGCCTTGGAATGAAGTGCCGGAACTGTTAGATCCAGCTCAATCCTTTATCAAGCTCGAACAAGTGGCGGCGCAATTAGGCTCCGTCCTCGAGGCAACCGAGCTTGATGTGGCGACCGCCGAATCGTGTACCGGTGGCCTCATCGCGGGCATGATCACGGCGATCTCGGGATCATCTTCTTGGTTTGATTGTGGCTTTGTCACCTATAACAATGGGGCAAAGTGCGACCTCTTGGAGGTGCGGCCCCGCGTGTTAGAGCGCTATGGCGCGGTAAGCGAGTTTACCGCACGCGAAATGGCCTGGGGCGCCTTGCGCGGTTCTGAGGCGCAGCTGTCCGTAGCTGTCACCGGTATTGCCGGTCCTACCGGCGGCAGCTCGCATAAGCCAGTGGGCACGGTTTGTATGGCCTTAGCCTGCCGCGCGCCTGATTGCGTTATGGTCAAGACCTACCACTTCTCGGGCGACCGAGGCGCAGTGCGCGCTCAGACCGTCTATGAGGCCCTGCGGGGGCTGATGTTGCTTGCCCCTTGCATTGAGCGGGATGAGTATGGCGATGCTCTGGAGTTACCGGATGGCGAAATTTATCCTGCTATGGTCGCGGCGGGCTATCATCCTGAGCCAGAGGATATCGGGCCGCGCGATAGCGATGCCGATTAAGCGACGAGCGGTCACTGTTTGCTTGAGTGCAGCAGGTAGCTTGAGCGCAGCAGGACGCTTGAGTGCAGCAGGCCGCGCTGAGGCGGGGCGCCGGGGTTAGGCGCGCGGTAAGCTTTGTGCAATGGTGGTCAGCGGCGCCGGGCCGCTGAGTTTGGGGCTCGCGCTTAGTCATTACGGTCGCTTTGGGTTAGTGGTCTAATAAATTTGATGTAAGTGCTTGACACTAATCAAAATCAGACTTATAATTTTATTCAAGAATTTCGGATAATCTTTTTGCTAGTGTAGGGGTTAAGTATGGCCGCACCAACCAAGACGAAGAAAGAAGGAGCCGCTGTTAGCTCCTCGAGCAAGTTAGCTTCTAACTTGACCACCGACCCAAAGAAAGCCAAAGCCATTGAAGCGGCGATGGAGCACATCGAGCGCCAATTTGGTAAGGGTGCCATTATGCGCTTTGGCCAAGGCGAGTTAGAGGAAATCGAAGCTATTTCCACCGGCTCCTTGACCTTGGATTTGGCCTTGGGCGTGGGCGGCTTACCAATGGGCCGTATTATCGAGATCTACGGTCCTGAGTCTTCAGGTAAGACCACCTTGACCTTAGAGCTGATTGCCCAGGCCCAAAAGCGCGGCAAGGTCTGCGCCTTCATCGACGCTGAGCACGCCTTAGATCCAATTTACGCTAAGAAGCTGGGCGTCAAGATCGACGATGTCTTAATTGCGCAGCCGGACACCGGCGAGCAAGCCCTCGACATTACCGAGACCTTAGTACGCTCGGGCGGCGTGGACGTGATCGTGGTCGACTCGGTGGCTGCCTTAGTGCCTAAGGCCGAAATCGAAGGCGATATGGGCGATAACCACGTCGGCCTGCAAGCCCGTCTCATGTCCCAGGCCTTACGTAAGCTCACCGGCACCATCAAGCAAGCCAACTGCATGGTGGTCTTCATCAACCAGCTGCGTATGAAGATCGGCATCATGTTCGGTAACCCTGAGACCACCACCGGTGGTAATGCCTTGAAGTACTACGCTTCGGTTCGTCTTGATATCCGCAAGGGCGCGGTGATCAAGGATAAGGACGTGGCGATCGGTAACGAGACCAAGGTTAAGGTGGTCAAGAACAAGGTAGCCCCTCCATTTAAGCAGGCTAACTTCCAGATCCTCTTTAACTACGGTATTTCCAAGACCGGCGAGCTCATCGACTTAGGTGTCCAGCTCAAGATGGTCGAAAAGACCGGTGCCTGGTTTGCCTACAATGGCACCAAGATTGGTCAGGGTAAGGCCAATGCCATGCGTTACTTAGACGAGCACCCAGAGGTTGCCGACGAGCTCGAGGGCAAGATTCGCGAGTACTTCAAGCAGCACTCCGACTACGCTGAGACCGTGGAGATCGGTTCGGCTCCAGCCCCTGAGGACGGAGTAGGCCTGAGCGACTCCGAGGACGGCTTACCACCATTAAGCGAAGAGGGTGATGAGGGGTTAGTAACCGAGATCCCAGAAGATCTCTAAAGCTAATTGCAACCCTGAGGCAAAAGGCAGACTTGGAGCGCACGCTTTGAGCCTGCCTTTTTAGTACGCAGCGGGCTAATTGAACTAAGCGTGGTAGATCCCAAGGCGCGCAGAGTAGAGGGACGGGCTTACGCGACAGTTGATTAGGGCAGAGGAGGGCATATGGCGTTGCCACCGAAAAAAGAGCGCAAACTCAGCGGCCAAAAGGCTAAGCGTCAGCCTCCGTATCAGGCGGCACACAGCCTTGATGATTGCGTCAGTGCTATGGTTTCGGGCTTGAGCGCCGCGCGCGAGGTGGGGCTTGATGACGCGCCGCAGGCGGGCTTTGGGCGCCTGTCCGCAAAAGCCGAATCAGGCCGCCCCGAGAGCGATCTTGACCACATCAGCTCTGGCTTTAGCACCTATCTGCCGCAAGGCAAAAAGCGAGAACAGCGCTTGCGTGCGCGCATGGCGGCACAGGGCTACGCCCCCACTGCCCAAGACGCAGACTGGGACGAACCGGAAACACAAGATCCGCGCGCTCAGAGCCTGTCAGCCCTCTACGACGCCTATGGGGAGGATGATGCGGCGCTCGCGGCCGCCTACGATGCCTATGGTGCTGAGGACGATGAGCCTGACGCGCCGCGCGCGCCGCGTCGCGTAAGCCGTAAGGCGGAGCGCCAAGCTCAGACCCTCAAGGGCCTTAAGACCATGGGGGCCTTGCTTGCAACGCAAGACGAATTAGCCGCTCCGGAAGTACTAGCAGCACCTGAGCCTCCAGCTAAGCCTGAAATGACCGCGCCAGCACAGCCTGCTGCAGCTACGGCCACGGTAAGCTTTGCAGAGCATGACGCCTTAGAGGACGAAGCGCTACGTGACTTATTAGGCCCCGCTTATGACGCGGCGGTCGGCGCACAAACTGTTTTAACAACGAGTGCACCTGTTGCGCCGCCTGCTACTCCTGAGCCGTCTGTTGCTTCTAAGTCCGATGAGGACGAGGCACTACGTGACTTATTAGGGCCGGCCTATGACGCGGCGGTGGGCGCACAAACTGTTTTAACAACGAGTGCACCTGCTGCGCCGCCGCCTGCTGCTCCTGAGCCGCCTGTTGCCTCTGAGTTAGGTGAGGACGAGGCACTGCGTGACTTATTGG
>CALXXU010000040.1 GCA_944392765.1 uncultured Anaerobiospirillum sp. | reverse complement strand
TTTATTTAATATATTTAATTAAGAAACCGTATCAATAATAACCTAGGTACATTTTCCAACATTTTATAGACACACCCACTGAGCCTCTTCCAGAACAATGTCACCGCCGCTTATTAGCTGAATACTTAGCTACCAAGTTACCTAATGTAACCATTTATCACATATAGGAGGCTCGACATGTTTATCAATCAAAACCAACAAAACATATTTCAACCACCATATGGTTTTCATCGCAGTAAATTTATTATATTAGCCATCTCATCCAAAATTGGAGGCAAGTGTGTTGGAGCCATTAAGCTCTCCGATGAAAATGGCTATTCCACATGCCAGCTAGTCCGTCTGGTTACAGACGATCCAAATACTAACGGAGCTGTTCCTAGCATTTGGTTTGACAATAACGGAATTGAAATTTTGGATATGGTTGAATGTTGGGTAAGGCCAACACCAACCGATATCCAGCCAGAAAATTATTTAATATTTGGACCAGCCAACAATAGTCCATGGCTAAGTCATCAGAAGTTTGACCAATTTTCTTCTGATCAATACAACATGCTAACTAACATCATCAATTGCACTGTACTTAATACAGGTTCAATTTTTTATAACAACAATCGTCGCCTGCATCCTGATTTATTAAAGCAAACCCCTTACCCGCATAGCCTTGAATTGAGATTTATTAATCACATTCAATTGTACCATAACAACTATAATAAAACACGAGCAGATTTTGATTACAACAACGAGCACTATAGCAATATAAGTGTTACAGATTCTCGATATTATCACTACCGACAACTAGATTTATATAATTGCTTTGCTCTGTTTTCCATTGGAAATCTGTTTGATGATGGCTTTCATTATAAAATCCTAGCCAGCATCATCACTACCAAATAATACTTTTTTAATTTACAACTCAATTTGCCATACTCAAGTTGAACCATGCCTACGACCACAACCATGACAACGTCGGCAGCTTCAAACTCCGTAAGGCGGTAAGGACCTCAGAGTGCTCAAGATGAGGCCCTTGAGGTGCTGCCATGAAGCCGCTGTGCTAAGGCTTAGCTGCGCACACGCAGGCCGTTGTTTTGCACTTCAAAGCGCTCGGACGGCAGATAGAACAGGTGCAAGAGCTCCTTGCCCGTGGCCACGGCCGTGAGGCGGCCTTGATTTTCAGCCTCCTCAAAGGCGATGGCAGCTTGCCGCGCTAGGCTTACGGCGTCCCGACGATGCTTTTCGTCGCCACTGCGCAAACCAAATCTCGGATGCACTAAGCACGGAATATAACCATATTGCTCGACCAGCTCATCACCTACGGCCAAGTGCTCAGTGATGCCATGCTCTTCGGCGCTTAAGACGTTATAGCGCACATAGATGATTGGCCGAGCGCCTGCTGCGAGCAGCTCCTTCATGCCCGCTAACACCTCGTGCGCGGCTCCTTGAGCGTCAACAATCACCAAGTCAGGGAGCTGAGCATTACGCTCCGGCTGAGTATTGAGCTCAGACTGAGCATTGCCCTCCGGCTGGACATTGTCCGGCTGGGCCTTGAGCTTTTCATAGAAGCCTGCCATGGTGTGCTGCGGCACACGATAAGTGAGCTGAGCTTGCGGACGGCCATACTTCTCACGCTGCCACCAGGCTCTACCAAACAAAGGCTGAGCCTCAAAGAACGCCAGCTGCGTGAGCAGGTCGTGGGCCTGTTTGATATCAAGGCTCAGCTCACTTTCCCCGGCAATCTGGACTTTGGCCTTTGGCGCTTGATAGGCTTGGTGGACATCTTTGGCGCTCAGGGTGACTTGCTGGTGGTGCAAGGTCTGACTGCTCTGACCATCCTTGCCACTTAAGACCACGCCCGCACATTGGCTTAACACTGCGACCTCTTCAGGCTGCTCTGAGTTGAAGTCGCCTGCGCTCCAGTGGCGCCACTTGTGCTCATGAGCCTGTTGCTCTTGCATCGAGCGCATGAACTCAGGGTCACTGATGTTATTAAGCGCCGTTTCGAGGTTTTGGTGCTGCGCCCAGCGCTCATAATCAGCGGCGGTGCGTGCCATGAGCGGCTTAGAACCAATGATCTTTGCTTGCAGCGCATCGTAATTATCAACTTGCACTACGACTTGAGCCAGGGCGCGATCTTTTTGCTCTAATTGCTCCAAGCACCGTGGATCGTAGGTCATGACATAGGTGCAGTTATGCTGGGCGCTGCCCTCACTTGCGCCTAAGGCACAGTGATAGACCTGCACCTTGCCCGGAGTACTGTTTAAGCCCACGTTGTAGCTTAAGAGGCGGCACTTTTGCGCATTAGGCTCAAAGGCATCCACGCTGATGCTGTGGTGCGTGCGAGCACAAAGCAGCGCAAAGTACCCCACATCCGCGCCCACGACCGCGACCTTAAGCGGGTCGCCACCCTTGCTCAATAAGGTCATGTTCAGGAAGTAGCGCAGATAGGAAGTCGCCAGAGGATCCACTTGCCTTAAGTGCAGCAACTCACGCGACTGATACATTTCCCAGCAGCCTAATTGTTCGCGCTCATCGTGTACCGCCATGGTAAATTCCTGCATCAACACCGGGCTGAGCGTGATGCTTGCGGCAGGCTTAGGAGACTCCAGGCGCGTAGCGGAATCCTGCTGCTGAGTAGAAGCGCTATCCGCTGCGGCAGCTGGTGCGGTTGCAGCATGCGTTTTGTTCGAAGCTGGTGCCTTGCTTGTGGCTTGCGGCTGAGCTGACGGCTGAGCAGGCGTCTGAGCTGAGGTTGACGCCGCGCTATCGTCCGGTCTTAGCCCCGCGACCTTAAGCTCGGGAATGCGCACTTGCGCCATAGCTTGGTATGGGTACTTGAGGTTGATCAGGGTGTAGCGCAGGCTGTGATAGGCCGCTGGATCAGACTTAATCCACAAGTCGAGCTCATCAGGAGCGATCGGCTTGGCCAGCGTGCCCAAGAAATTGACAAAGGAGTACAGACCGCCAATGGCGATTTTGCGCGGCGTCGGCTTGCCCTTGGCGCTGCCTCTGAGGTTTTCAAGCTCAAGCTTTTCCTCCGCTTCTTGGGCTTGAGCCTTGGTGTACTCTTGGCCTGGTACCAAGTCTTGCTCCGCGCTCTCTTGCGAGGCGGCTTGTTCTTGCGCTTGCTGCTCCCGCAGCCTTTGACTCATTGCCAATAATTGCAGACGCTTTTCTCGGGCCTTATCAGTTAGAGTCAGCTCGGAGAGCTGGACTGCAAAATTGATCTGAGCTTGCTCGAGCTGCTCCATGAGCGGGAAGTAGCGTTCTTGGTGCGCGCTCTGGCGCGTGGCGCGATTGAGCAGCGCCATAAAATCGGAACTTAAGATGCGCCGCTGCAGCGGATCACAGCTCTGCTGGGCGGTTGGAGCGGAGGTGACCGTCACATCAATCAGGGCGCCATGGGCACTGACACGGCTGATTGCAGCCATGATACTAACGATATCATCTTGCGGATTGGAGTCATCGCCCATCCGCTCTAAGGTGTACGGCAGCTGCATTAAGGACACGCCATTGGTGCCAAATTGCGCTAAGGTCTCAACGCCCCCAAAACGTGAGCTCTTGGTGCGGTGCGTAGCGATGGGCTCAACCCCATGAGCTTGGTACTGGCTGCGTTGCGCGTCGTTAGGCGTGTAGGCACACAATGCGACGCGTCTAAACTCAGGTAGTGCGACTGTTTCTGGGGCGAGCGAAGAAACTGGGTCGACCGCTGTGGCCACCGGCTCCATAGGAGCAAAGGCAAAGCCTTGGGCGGTGCGCTGTAACTGCAAGCGCGGTTTGGCTCGGGGCAGCTCACTAGGGGCAACTCTCTGAGCACCGCTCTCAGCAACGTGCGCTGGCCCCTTAGCTGCTGCGTAAGTGGAGTCGGGTTCCTCAGGCTCCACTACCGCCATGGCTGCAGAGCTCAGCGCAGCCTCAGAGCTCAGCGCAGCCTCAGGCTCTTCGCTGATTTCAATAGCCGGAGCCCACATTTGCTCGTACGTGATGTCAGCTGTGGTCTGTGCCGCCTGATCCTGCTTGATTTTTTTCTTATCGTCTTGGGCCATCGCACCGCTCCTTTCCCCTGCCGTTCCATGCGCTGCTGGAGCGCAATTTGAGGCTGACTTACCGCCCGCCTCCATCCCAAACTACGCGGTAGCTTCCACCACGCACTCTCCCACGCCGTACGACAGCCTAACCGCACAGCTTGGCCCCTCATTATCGCCTTGCCCGCTGATATCAGCAAGAAAGTACCATGCACGGTGATGCCGAACTCTGATCTGCGCTGCCACTTCGAGCTAAAGGACGACAAAATTGCGAGCGTCGCCGCTACCGGTGTCGGCAAGGAAAGCAGCGCGGAACAAAGTACCCGCACTGAAGGCTGATTTGGAAGCAGCACTGGGCTGTCCTTCATGGGGATCGGTGCGCAGCACCTAGTTTCATGCGGTAAAATAAAGCAATCTACTCAAAAAGACTGTGATTTTAGACGATGCGATGTCATCGCATCAGACCATAAGCGCGGTTGTGGCGCTAGATGTCACAGTGGCTATACATGTAGACGGGAAAATTTGGTGTGAGCTAGTCGTTGCAGCCCCTAATAGTGCCAAGCTGAAGATTTGGAGCAGCAAGATTCCTGATAAAAATCACCTTCTTGTCACCATCTTAGCAAGCAGCTGAGGTAAAGCTGCCTGGCTCAACTTAAATTTCCCCGTCTACATGGTGGCTATACCGGCTAAATTGGCCAATGATGTTGATCGTTAGGAGGCTAACATGTCAGAAGAGGTTTTACGTAAACTGCCGGTTGGCATTTCTGATTGGCGTGGCATTTACACAACAGACAAGTTCTTTGTTGACAAAACCCAGAAGCTGCTCGAATTAGTCACTGATAAAACCAAAGTATTCCTATCGCGCCCACGGCGTATGGGCAAGTCCACCCTTGTCTCTATGTTAAAGGATCTTTTCACCAACGGTGATAAGAACTTCGAGGGTACCGCCATCTATGGCCAATGGCCCCAAGAAGAACGTTATCCTGTTATTACTCTTGACTTCATGGAAATTGAAGGAGATGAAAATGCAAATGGTGATGAGCCAAGCGCTTGGGCTTATAAAGAATCTTTTAAGAAGTCACTGCGCTACGCATTGGCCTTTGCTTTCCAGAATGCTGGCTTTCCGGAAGCGCAAGAATTTAACAAAAATGCACCTGATCTGGACTATTTTCTCAAAAGCTTAGCTCAAATTGCCCATAAGCATCGTCTAGTCATATTAATTGATGAATGGGATTTTCCACTGTCAAGTAATCTTGACAATGAAAAGATATTCAACGCAACTTTAACCGTACTCCGCACGTTCTATAAATGGCTGCGTACCCTTGAAGACCCACGTTTTGTCTTGGTTACTGGCATCATGCGTTATCGCGAAGCTTCATTATTCACTGGTCAAGATATCCAAGATATCAGTATGAATCCTTCTTGGGGCAGTCTTTTGGGAATTACTCAATATGAGCTGGTCACCTGCTATGCAACTTACATTGAGCAGGCAGCTCAGCACTTGCAATTAAGCAAAGACGAGCTCTTAGCCAAGCTTAAGTGTCACTACGATGGCTTCTGCTTTGATAAGGAGGCACAGGTTCAACTCTATTGCCCATATTCGCTTAATAGCTTTTTTGAGCCTTTGACGGCAACAAATCCGTCTGATGCAGTGCTTGAATTTGGCAATTTTTGGATGGAAAGTGCTGGTGCTACCTATGCGGTACGTCGTTTACTCGAAAGCCGTAAAGTTGACTTACCGCAACTATTAGCGCTCAGTGATGGTCAAGACGAGCTTCTAACTAAGGATGAACTGTTCCTGCCTCAATACTTCTCGAAAGTGCAAATTTTGCCTTTGTTAACTGAGAGCGGTTATCTATCGATCAAAGAAGTGATTCCAGCAGATCAAGCTCCTGAAAAAAAATTAACCTTCCGCTGCGGCATTCCCAATCTGGAAATTAAGGAAGATTTTAAATCGGCAGTATTAGACCACGCTAAAAAGAAAATTAACGTCAACCTCAATAAAATTGTAACAGGTAACATAACGGTCAAGGAGGCGCTACGACAAGCCCTAGAGCAAGGAGACATTGCACAAAGCTGCATCCATCTCAACGAGTTGATCTGCGGCATTGCTTATGATGCCTTCAAGGATGTTCGAGAGGCTAGCTATCGATCATTCTTTATGATTTGGTTCGAAGAGCTCTTCCCTGAGGTTCGTGAGGAAACGTACAACTACCAGGGGCGCTCAGATATTGAGGTTCATACCAAGCAAGGCCGGGTCTATGTGTTTGAGCTCAAGGTCTGTGATTGCCCAATGGTGGCAAGTAACAACCCAGAAGAAGAGCCAGCTATCGATCTCCAGAAGGTTGATGCCGAAGTACTCATCCCGGCTAAGAAGCAAATTCTAAGTCGCAGCTATGGTGTGAATGCTCATACCCAGGGCTTGCCAGTAACAGGCGTAGCGTTGGCCATAGGAAGCACTCAGCGCCGTATTGTTGCTTGGCGCAGTATCTCTGCTGCAGGAGAAAGCTGTGCGGCCGTACCGCGCATTGATCTGACCAATAAGCACATTGGAACCCCGTAAAGCAAGGGGACTATCCCAGGCCCACTACCTGCCAGAACTCATCGCAACTTAATAGTGGCAGTAATGGTAGCGCGCGTTCGTCCTCCAACTAAGTTGCGATGAGTTTTCACTAAAACCTCCCTGAGTTCAGCCCTAACCTAGCAAGCAAATGCATTGGTGACAGCACCTAACCTCGAAGCCCGGTGCGCAGCACTGGGCTTCATGCGGTAAAATAAAGCAATCTGCTCAAAAAGACCGTGGTTTGAGACAGTGTTATGCCACGGGTCAACCACTAAGCGCCGCTGTGGCAGTAGATCCCCGCAGTGACTAAACCAGCAAAAGTGGCTAATGATGTTGATCGTGAGGAGGCTAACATGTCTGAAGAAGTTTTACGTTACCTGCCCATTGGCGTTTCTGATTGGAGCGACATTAACGTTCCAGACACATTCTTTGTTGATAAAACTCAAAAGCTATTAAAGTTAGTCAGCGGCAAACCTAATAAAATTTTTCTATCACGTCCACGACGCATGGGTAAGTCCACCCTCGTGTCTATGATCGAAGATCTTTTCACCAACGGTGATAAGAACTTCAAAGGCACCGCCATCTATGGTCATTGGCCACAAGAGGAGCGTTATCCTGTCGTCACTCTTAATTTCATGAATGTCAAATGTACTCCTCACTCACAACAAAAAGCGATCAGCACAGAGTTTTATATAACTTCTTTTACGAAATCTCTGTGCAAATCATTACAAAAGGCATTTGAGAGAGCAGGCTTCACTGAAGTGCCAAAATTTAACAATGAATCACCTGATCTTGACTCTTTTCTCAAAGATATAGAAGATATTACTGATGAGCATAGATTGGTTTTTTTAATTGATGAATGGGATCACCCATTATCACAAACAATAGACAATAAACCTCTGTTCAGCGCAACTTTATCTGTGCTCAGCATATTCTACGATTGGTTGCGCAATATCAATGCCCCACGTTTTATCTTGATTACCGGCATCATGCGTTATCATGAAGCCTCGTTATTCACTGGTCAAGATATCCAAGACATCAGCATGGATCCGTACTGGGGCGATCTTTTGGGAATTACCCAAGATGAGCTGGTCACCTACTATGCAACTTACATTGAGCAGGCAGCTCAACGTTTGCAATTAAGTCAAGACGAACTCTTAGCCGAGCTTAAGCTCTACTACGATGGCTTTTGTTTTGATGAGGACGCACAGGTCAAACTCTATTGTCCATATTCGCTCAATAAGTTTTTTGAGCCAGTATCACCTAAACAAGGGCCCAATAAAGTACCTAAATTTGACACATTTTGGATGAATAGTGCTGGTGCCTCTCATGCGGTACGTCGTTTGCTCGCAAGCCGCAAAATTGACCTGCCCCAAATACAGGGGCTTTGTGATGGCAAAGATGTGATCATAACCCAAGACGAACTGAGCCAGCCACAATATTTCTCCAAAGTGGAAATTTTGCCTTTGTTAACTGATACTGGCTATCTTTCGATTAAAGAGGTGATCCCAGCAGATCAAGCTCCTAAAAAGGAGCTGTCATTCCGTTGTGGTATTACTAATAAGGAAATTTCCAAGAAATTCAGCAAAGTTGTTTTAGATCACATTAATGATAAGCTCAACCTCCAAGCGTTAACCACTGAAGATTCAGAGCTTAGAGAGGCTCTACGTCAAGCTTTAGAGCAAGGAGATATCACGAAAACATGCGCTAAACTCAATGAATTGCTTTGCAGCATTGCTTACGACGCCTTCAAAGATTTCCATGAGGCTAGCTATCGCTCTGCATTTGCCAAATGGTTAAGAGAAATCTTCCCTGAAGTTCGTGAGGAAACGTACAACTACCAAGGACGCTCTGATCTTGAGGTTCAAACCAAGCAAGGCCGGGTCTATGTGTTTGAGCTCAAGGTCTGTGATTGCCCAATGGTGGCAAGTAACAACCCAGAAGAAGAGCCAGCTATCGATCTCCAGAAGGTTGATGCCGAAGTACTCATCCCGGCTAAGAAGCAAATTCTAAGTCGCAGCTATGGTGTGAATGCTCATACCCAGGGCTTGCCAGTAACAGGCGTAGCGTTGGCCATAGGAAGCACTCAGCGCCGTATTGTTGCTTGGCGCAGTATCTCTGCTGCAGGAGAAAGCTGTGCGGCCGTACCGCGCATTGATCTGACCAATAAGCACATTGGAACCCCGTAAAGCAAGGGGACTATCCCAGGCCCACTACCTGCCAGAACTCATCGCAACTTAATAGTGGCAGTAATGGTAGCGCGCGTTCGTCCTCCAACTAAGTTGCGATGAGTTTTCACTAAAACCTCCCTGAGTTCAGCCCTAACCTAGCAAGCAAATGCATTGGTGACAGCACCTAACCTCGAAGCCCGGTGCGCAGCACTGGGCTTCATGCGGTAAAATATGCCGATTTTCTCAAGATAGCCGCAGCGCGGGAGGGTGTTATGCCACGAACTAAAAAAGAAGCTCAGGATGCGCGTGCTCCAGCACGCGCGCCTCGTACCAGCGCCCGCACCAAACGCACGGCGCGCCCTGAGGTAGCCGCTCCGGATCCGCTTGCCGTTGAGAGCACGCTGGCCGCAGCTGCAGCAGCGCTGCGTAGCCCTACTGAGGAGGCGCTGAATAGCTGTGCTGATGACCACACCGAGGCTGAGTCCTGTACTTGTGGCTGCGGCTGTGGCTGCCATAGTGCTGGGACTAAGGACGACGAGTGCCTGCTGCCGAGCGACGACGTGGAGATTTTATCGGCCTTCTTTAAGGCCTTGTCCGACCCTAGCCGCCTTAATATCGTGTGCGTGCTGCTCAAGTACCAGCAGCTGTCGGTGGGCGATATCGCCGCTAAGATCAATATGTCGGTCTCGGCTGTGTCCCATCAGCTGGCAATCCTGCGCATGCGCAAGCTGGTCAAGGTGACACGCGACGGCGTTAAGAACTATTACGCCCTGTGCGATAGCCACGTCGCTCAAGTGATTGAAACGGCCATTGAGCATATCAACGAGTAGCCACCTTATCTTCTTTTTTGTATCGCGAGTTTTGTTATGGCATCTCCCAAGACTAAGGCTCCTTTAGCGCGTCCCATTTACTTAGATAACGCCGCCTCCACCCCGATGGATGAGCGGGTCATTGCCGCAATGGTGGCGTGCTTGGGGGCCAGCGGCACCTTTGGCAATAGCGCCTCTAAAGACCATGTGTACGGCTGGGAAGCCGCTGAGTTAGTAGAAGCGGCCCGCGATGCCATCGCCTCGGCCGTGGGCTGCTCGCCTTTGGAGCTGATCTTTACCTCAGGGGCGACCGAGAGCAATAACCTCGCCCTGCGCGGCCTGTGCCTAGGCTTAAAAGAGCAGGCACTGGCAGCAGGTAATGCGCCCCGCACCCATATTGTGACCACCACGGTCGAGCATAAGGCGGTATTAGAGTGCTGTGAGCAATTGGAGCACGAAGGCTTTCGTGTCACCTACTTAAAGCCACGCTGCGACGGCACTGTCACCCCAGACATGCTCGCGGCCGCCCTGACCCCTGACACTTGCCTGGTGTCGATCTCCCAGGCTAACAGCGTGCTGGGCTCGCTCAATGATATGGAAGCCCTGGCCCAGATCGCACGCTCTGCGGGAGCTTACTATCACTCTGACTGTGCCCAGAGCAATGGCCTGTTAGATTTGGATTTAGCGCACAGCGCGGTCAGCATGGTGACCTTAACTCCTGAAAAAATTTACGGTCCTAAGGGCGTGGGTGCCTTGTATTTGCGCCGTGCTGATAACCTTCCGATTAAGCCAATGATCGTCGGCGGCGGTCATGAAAAGGGTCTGCGCGGGGGTACCTTAGCCACCCACCAGATCGCGGCCATGGGTAAGGCTTTTGAGCTGATGGCAAAGGAGCGTGCCGCTGTCACTACGCACGTCAGTGCACTGCGCGACCAGCTCATCGCCGGGCTCAAGCAAATCCCTAACGCCCAGCTTAACGGCTACCTCGACCCTAATGACTTAAGCTCGACCCCGCACCTGCCGGGCATTGTCTCGGTCAGCTTCACTGGCATTAATGGCCAGTACCTCCTGCCAAGCTTACGCCAGGTCGCGTGCTCGACCGGTTCGGCCTGCTCCTCCAAGGAGCTCAAGCCAAGCTACGTCTTAACTGAGATTGGCCTGTCTGATGACTTAGCGCGTGCGTCCTTGCGCCTCTCAATCGGTCGCTTTACCACCGCTGAGGACATCAGCGCCGCCCTAGCCGCCATCACCACTACGGTCGCCGCGCTCAAGACCGCCTAGCCCTTCCCGGCCGCGCGCCTACGGCGTCAGCGCCGCGCACGCGGCCCGGTAAAAGCAAAAGCCCAATGGATCTGCGCATAACTACGCAGGCCCACTGGGCTTTTGGTCTATAAGCGCCACTACGCACCCTCGAGCGCGCCTCCCTACAGCACGTCTATCAGCTAAATCACCCGCTGACCGCATGGTGCCCTGGGCCCGAGCCCCCAACGAGGCACATCCGGCCTCAGACTTACTGCATCCCGTTGCGGAGGAGTGTCCTCAGTACCGTCATGCCGCGCGGGTACAGCTCACTGGGCGGGGTGCCCCCAGTGTAGTTCGGTACACAGCGCCCGCACCGGGCGTGACGCCTGGTGCGGCGCGCTGTGCGCGGCTTTAGGCGTTAGCCGGCTCGTTGACGGCTGGCTTGGCCACTGGCTGGTACGCGATTAAGGCGAAGTTGGTCAGAGGCGAGATGCCAAAGCCACTGCGGCGCAGTGCAAACTTGTAGCCTAAGTTGAGGCTCTCGATAAATGGCTTGAGCTCGTAGAACTCTTGCGGCAGCATGCCTACCGAGATGACTAAGAGCGGCTTTTGCTCGCGGATCGTCTGCAAGGCGCCCTTGATCGCCTCAGTCTCAAAGCCCTCCACATTGAGCTTGATGAGACCTACCTCTAAATTACGGGCCTTGACCTCTTCGTCAATGGTGGTGACCTCGACTAACTCGTGCTCTTTTTGATAGTCCACGACCATCGAAGCTAAAGCATCATTGCTTTGTGGGTAGCGGTTGATGCTCAAGGAGCCACTCTTGGAGCCTAAGCCCTTGTTGATCGGCGTGACCGCACCGTTCGCGGTGTCTTGCTCGAAGATCTTGCTTAAGGTCTCAAAGGTCTTCTTGACCGGCTCAAAGGAGTAGATGTGCGACTGACCAAAGAGACGGCGGAACAGGTGAATGGTGTCACCGATATAGGCACCGCCATCGATAATGGCCTTGCCATTGACCTGCTGTAACACCTCAACTGG
The DNA here is from genome assembly GCA_944392765.1 of uncultured Anaerobiospirillum sp. GTDB lineage: Bacteria > Pseudomonadota > Gammaproteobacteria > Enterobacterales > Succinivibrionaceae > Anaerobiospirillum. The sequence continues at coordinate 16,011 of CALXXU010000040.1, read as the reverse complement.
CAGATCGTACATGCCATAGAAATTGGTGAACTGCGAGCTGTAGTCGAAGCTGGTGTTCTTTAAGAAGGCCAAGTTCTTGTCTTGCAGCATCTGGTTGTGACGCTGGAACAGACGGCGATCGATCGGCGTCCACAGGGCGTTGTTGGCGATCATGGTCAGCTCGGAGACAAAAGCGGCCGTCATCAACAACTCGTGGTGATCGATGTAGTTGACTGAGATTGGATCCATCCCGGCCTTGAGCTGAGCCATAATCGGGAACATCACATGGCTGCGCTGGTAGTTCCAGAAGCTCTGCTTCCATGGGAAGTTGAGCTTGCCATAGTTCTGCTTGATCACCTGGCCAAACTGAGCGGCATTGAGGCCGTACTTCTTGCCATCCTTCTCTAAGACCGCAAAAATCGGCTGAGCCTGCTGCTGGGCGGCTTGTTGAGCTGCCTGCTGGGCAGCCGCTTGTTGCGCGGCCGCAGCGGTCTTGGTCGCAGCGCTCTCAGGAGCCTCCTGAGCGGCTGCCTCAGCTGGGGCCTCAGCCTGAACCGGAGCTTCGGCCTTAACTTCAGGCTGTGCTTCAGCTGGAGCTGGAGCTGCCGCAGGAGCCTCAACCTTTGGAGCAGCTGCTACTTCAGGCTTAGTCTCTGGGACTTCAGCCTTTACTTCCGGCTTAGTCTCTGGAGCCTTAGCCTCTTTCTTAGCGTCAGCTACCGCGAGCTTGATCTCAGTCTTGCTCTCGGACTTAGCATCAGCCTTAGGGCCAAAGACGCGTGGCTTGCGTGGCTGGTCTTGGTCTTTTTTGCTCTTGGACGAAGCGGAGAATTTACCCGAGCTCTTAGCCCCTGAGCGTGCGCCTGAGGTCTTCTTGTCCTTGCTAGGACCAGCGCCCCGCTTGGCACCTGCAGCGCTCTTGGTCGCTGCCTTAGGAGCGCTCTTCTTTTCCTTTTCGTTTTCAGCCATGCTGACAACCCCGCTTAAGCCATGAGCAACTAGCCGTGCTCAAAGTTCAACCAAAATCCCATACCCTTGCGCTTGGGCACGAGCACCAAGCTTGGGCACAACCATTTAATTTTAGCCAAAGTGGGGCCGTTCAGGCAAACAAAAACCCCGCCATAAAGGCAGGGTCTTAGCTTGAGCTTAAGGTGCCCAATGGACAGCGCTTAGCTCTTGATATCGATTTGGGTCTGAGCCTCGCGAATCTCGGCTAAGACGTCAAAGTTGCGCTGGCTGCGGCCTTGGAAGGTCTCATATTGCAGCACTTCACCAGCAAATTGCTTGCGCACCTTTTCCTTCTTGAGTGGAGCGAGCTCAGCGTAGACCTCTGGGGCCAAGTCACGCTTAAACGGCGTTAATGGCTCTTGACGCAAGCACTCAGCTAAGAAGACTTGATTGCGGCCGACCTGGGCATTATCGGTATCGTGGATCATTTCCGCGAACTCTTGGCCACGCTCAAAGTCGTCACTCTCAGCGTACTTACGAGTCTCAGGGAGCAAGCAAAACTTCTCACGCAAGTCCTCGGGGGCTTGGCCCACATCTGGACCGCGCGACCATGCCGCGTCGGTGACATCAGGCGAGAGCAATGCCCGCATCAAATTAAAGTCAGTTTGATCGCCCTCTTGCAGCGATTCATTGAGACGCTGCCCTAGTTGCAGCTCGTCAACCAGGTAGACGTCGCGTAGCTCTTTAGCAATCATGGCAATCACCCTCAAAATCTTGAGAACTGGGACCAGCCCCATTTCTCCCACTAGCACCATAGCACCTTTTGCCGCCCGGCGCTATGCCGCCCTCATGATTTTGGTGCAGAGCTCATGCCATCCTGGGCAGATCTCATCTTTTTTTTTTCTTTCATCCCCCAGCGACCGCCACCCCACTCTTGTCCCGCGCAATCCTGCGGCTTTCTGAACTCACTGCGCTTGCGGTGCGGTGCTCTAGCGCGCGCAAAGCTTGCGGGTAAAGAGCGGCAAGCTTTGCCCCTCAGCGCTCCAGCACAACAGCACGAGCAGTGGTCTTTAATCGCGGCCAGCGCCTTGGTGGGGACAGGGCACCGCCGTTTCTTATCCCATAAGGCCAGCTTGAGCGCCCGCATGATTACTACGTCGCACGGTACTGATATGAAGGTGTGAACAGTGCCGTTTTGAGCTTACTGAACCAAGCTCTATCCTGAAATCCATTTTTTGGGAGCGGGCAGCGCGCCGATCGTAGCCCTCAAGACTCGCTAAAACTGTTTTTTGGTCTCACGGCGCCAGGCTCCACCAGTAGGTGGGGCCGGAGTGCGCTTTTTAGGGCTTTTCTTTTTTGGGCGGCACGCCGAGACAGCAAGGCTCCACCGGCTGAGGGCCGGTGGAGCCTTGCGCTTGCCCCTGCTGGGGCTACTTGCCCCAGTGCGCGCGGGCCGACGTGAGCGCGCCGCGCACTGGGGGCTGTTTTTTTGTTTCTTCTGCGGGATTATTACTTGGCCAGGATGCGCAGCATGCGGCGTAATGGCTCAGCGGCACCCCACAGTAATTGGTCGCCAACGGTGAAGGCCGAGAGGTAGAGTGGGCCCATCATCATCTTGCGTAAACGGCCGATTGGCACAGTTAAAGTGCCCGAAACGTAGGCTGGGGTCAGCTCTTTTAAGGTGATATCACGCTCGTTTGGTACCACCTTAACCCACTGGTTGTGCGCAGCTAAGATCGACTCGATCTCGCTTACTGGAACATCGCGCTTTAACTTGATGGTTAAGGACTGGCTGTGGCAGCGCATCGAGCTGATACGGACACAGTTGCCGTCAACTGGAACGGTGGCTGGAGCTAAGCCTAAGATCTTGTTGGTCTCGGCCATGCCCTTCCACTCTTCACGGCTCTGGCCATTCTCAAGCTGCTTGTCGATCCAAGGTAAGACCGAGCCTGCTAATGGAGCGCCAAAGCACTTGGTCTCAAAGGTCTCAGCGTTCATGCACTGACGTACCTTCTTCTCAATATCTAAGATATTGGAGTTAGGATCGGCAAGCTCGGCCTTCACACAATCGTGTAATTGGCCCATCTGGATTAAGAGCTCGCGCATGTTCTTGGCACCAGCGCCCGAGGCTGCTTGGTAGGTCGAGGAGGAGACCCACTCAATTAAGTCAGCCTTAAATAAGCCTGCCATGGCCATTAACATCAGGCTGACGGTGCAGTTGCCACCGACATAAGTCTTGATGCCCTTGTTTAAGGAGGCGTCAATCACGTCCTGATTGACCGGGTCTAAGATGATGACCGCATCATCGGCCATACGTAAGGACGAAGCGGCGTCAATCCAGTAGCCCTTAAAGCCTGCCTTCATCAGCTCTGGGTACACCTTATTGGTGTAGTCACCACCTTGGCAGGTAATAATGACATCCATGCCCATTAAGGCGTCGATGTTGTAGGCGTCAAGCAAGACGTCGCTCTTAAGGTTCTCGTAAACCGGAGCGGCTTGACCTGCCTGCGAGGTGGTAAAGAAATAGTTTTCGCATAACTTGAAGTCACCTTCAGTTGCCATGCGGTCCATTAAGACGGAACCGACCATACCACGCCAACCGACTAAACCAAGCTTTAGCATTACGATCAAACCTCAACAAATCTATGGGCCACCACACACGCCCGCTACCCCAAAAAAGCCTTATTGAGCGGGGTTAGTCGGGCACTGATCTACCGAATATTGGCGGCTGAAACTTCTATCAGTGGCCTCTAATATTACAGTGACTTTTTTACCCGACGTGATAATGTGATTTAACAGCTGGTTTTTGCACAAGAGAGGTGCATTTTTGGCGAACTGATCCAAGGCTGCCTGTTTTTGGTGCTCATCCCAGCCCTCAAAGGCCTTAGGGTCCTTCTCAAAGAAGATACGGAAGTCATCATTGCGATCGTCGATGCGCACCATAGCCGTGGTCTCATCAATGGTCAAAGGCAGCGCCGCCTTGAGCTCTTCAATCGAGTTGGCGTCCTTATTCACCACCAATTGGTTATAGGCCATATAGCCCATCAGGCCCACAATCACGACCAGCGCAATCTTCAGATTGCTCTTAATCTTGGCCTTATTGGCCGCCTGATGCTCTTGCTGCTTTTGCAGCAGCTCTTGGTACTTGTGATAAAAGCGCGCCCCGCCTGCGGCAATGCGCTGCTCCTCACGCCGCGCCTGACGCAGCTCCTCGTCCTCTTCCGGGTCGACCGCATGCATTTGCGCCACCGAGGAGTAGGACTGCTCCTTAATCGCTTGCGCCTCGGCCTCACTTAAGCCTGCCTTAAGTGCCTCTTCGTACTTGAGCTGCGCCGCTTCCTCATCGATTTTGGCCAGCTCGGCACGCATCTTGGCCGGGAGCTGGAACGGCTCATATTCCTCACCGCGCGCCCGCGCCGCCGTGGTCATCGCCTGACGGAAAAAGCGCGAGCTCTGGGCTAAGGCCTTATTGTCCTCTGGGGTAAAGCGTGGTCGTCCGGTATAGGCCGAGACATCATCGCCCATCTTAAAGGTCGGCGGCTCACCCGCTGCACCCTGGGCCGCTGCGCCCTGAGCCGCGCCCTGAGCCGCGCCCTGAGCAGCAGCCTCCTGAGCCTCACCCTTGGCCTCAGCATTCTGAGCCTCAGCGCCCTGGGCGCCAGCCTCCTGGGTCTCAGCGCCCGCCCCATCAGCGGTCGTACGCTCAGAACCTATGGCACTCTCATGTTCAGTGCTGGCCGCTGGAGCGCTGGCCTCAGCTGCCGGGCTTGCAGCGGTGGCCGCTTGATTCTGATCGGCGCTCTCTAGGGTACGCTGCGCCTCAGGGGCGTCCTGCGGGCTTAGCGCCTGGGCTGCTTGGTGCTGGGAGTCGCTCATGATTTTGCCTCCTCATCCTGAGCTTGGTCTGTTTTAGGCATTGTAGCAAAGGGTCCATTTCGGGCCTAAAAATCCTGAGAAAATGCCCACTGTGCTATTATTAGACCATAGCTTTTTTCGGTTTTTGGGTTTTGTTATGACGCAAATTGCTGGCAAGGACGCAGCGTTAGAGGATACCTTAGCGCGCTTTAAGCAGGTCGCCTCCGAGTTAGGTCTTGAGTTGGTCGAAGAGCAGTGGTTAAACCCACTGCCTAATGTCTGGTCGGTACACTTAGCCGTGGCCTCATGCCCAGCTCTGTACTCCAATGGCAAGGGCTCCTCCAAGGAAGCGGCCTTGTGCTCGGCCTACGGCGAAATCTACGAGCGCCTGGCCACCCATATGAGCTTTAGCGATTTCTACTTGGGCAAGACCCGCTCTGAGGGCAAATTTGTCCACTTCCCTGACGAGCGCTGGATTCCGCTCAACGACAGCGAGGAGCCAACTCCGCTGAGCGCTGAAATCCTCAACGTCAAGCTGCGCGCCCTTTATGGCAAGCTGCAAAACAGCGCCCGCGTCGGTATGGGCTATGACCCGGAAATCTCGGCCATTGCAGAGCAAAGTGAGCATCTTGAGGCCGAGGCCGACGAGCTGTTCTTAAACAACCTCATTGACCTGCAAAGCAGCAATATTGAGCGCGGCGTATGCGCCCTGCCTTTTACCAATGTGCGCAATGGCGAGATCGTCTATTTCCCGGTCAACTTGCTCGATAACCTCTACGCCTCCAATGGCATGAGCGCGGGCAATACCGAGTACGAAGCCCTGGTTCAGGGTTTATCGGAGATCTTGGAGCGCTATGTCAAGGCTAAGATCATCCGTGAGGGCTTAGCCCTGCCGCTCATCCCCGAGAAGATTCTGCAAAAGTACTCTAAGTTCTATGAAGCGCTCAGCACCATGCAAAGCGACGAGCTTAAGGTGCAGTGCTACGACGCATCCTTAGGGGGCAAGTACCCGGTGGTGTGCATCGTGCTCTTTAACCAGAGCAATGGCACCTGCATCGCGTCCTTTGGCTCGCACCCGATTTTTGAGGTGGCGATCGATCGCACCTTAACCGAGCTGATGCAAGGTCGCACCTTGAGCGATTTAGATGCCTTTGATGAGCCAAGCTTTGACTTGGAGCAAACGAGCAGCATCGTCAATATCGAAAGCCACTTTGTTGACTCCACCGGCCTCTTGCCGCTGCAAATGTTCAAGCGCAAGCCGATGTTCAAGTTCGTCTCCTGGGACTTCACCGGCAGCACCCACGACCAGTACAAGGCCTTACGCTATATCATCGATAAGCTTGGCTTTGACATCTACGTGCGCACCTACCAAAACCTGGGCCTGCCGGTCTATCGCATCATCGTGCCGGGCATGTCGGAGATCTACCCATTTGACGATCTCATCTACAACAACACCAACAACTACCTAAGCTACCAAGAAGGCATCTTTAGCTTACCTGACCTGCAAGAAGAGCCTCAGGCCTACGCCGATTACATCGAAGAGCTCGAAAACGACGAAGTACCAGACGACGCCTTGGTCGCCCAGAGCTTAGGCCTGCTCCCTGACGAGGGCAGCTTGTGGGAAAAGCTACGCTTTGGTGAGCTCAAATGCCTGCTAGCCTTAGAGGCCGAGGACTATCAGCGCGCCTTAGAGTACGCTCAGTGGACGCTAGCTTTCACCCGCGACAGCGCCTCCTTAGAGCACCGCCGTTTCTACCAATGCTTGGTCAAGTACCTGCAATGCATGCAAGACGAAAGCTTAGGGCTCCACGATTACGAAGAGGCCTTAAAGCTGGTCTATGGTGAGGGTACGCTTGAGCGCGTCAAGGCGCATTTAGCCCATGAAGAGCGCTTCTTGGGCCTTACGTCGATTGACCTTGAGCTTTCTCAATGCGCTCAGCACCAGGCCTTGCTCAAGGTCTACGACCTTATTGCCCAGGCCCACTTAAGTGCCCACAACCCAGCCGACCACAACTCAGCTGACCACAATGCAGCTGAGCAAAATCCAGCCGACCACAATCCAGCCTAAGGAGCCGGAAGTGTTACGTCCTCATCTCTTGCGTTTCTTAGGTGCCGCCGCCTTAGGCCTTGCGGTGGCTTTAGCGGGCTGCCAATCGGTGCCAACCGGCGCCATGGTGACCGATGCCGCCTTTTGGCAAGGCATGCAAGACAAGCTCAAGGCGGTCAAGACGGTCGCGCTCTCGGGGCGGGCCAACGTCGCGCACGAAGATCTGCGCTTTAGCGCCAACTACTACTATCAAGGCAGCTCCAGTAATAACTACGAGCTGCGCTTGACGAGCTCAATTGGCTCGGAGCTAGCGCGCCTCAAGGTCACCCCCGAGGGGGCCCAGCTGTTTGCCGACGGTCTTTTCTTTCAGGATCGCAGCGCCAGCGCCCTCTTTGCCCAGGTCACCCCGCTTGAGCTCCCGCTTGATAATTTCCACGAGCTCATTATGGGTATCGCCGGGACTAACTCAATGTTTAACAACTCAGGGATCTTAGTTCAGACAGGAGTACCGAACTTTACGGTCACCTACCGCAATTATCAGACGGTAGAAGACCTGGCCCTACCTAGCGAAATCGAGGTAGTTGGCGCCAACACCCGCATCCTGCTCTATACCCGCACTATCCAAAAGCTGGAGCGCTAAAAAAAAACATGCTGACCTTAACTGCCCCGTGCAAGCTCAACCTCTGCCTCTACGTGACCGGCAAGCGTCCAGACGGTTTTCACAATCTCCAGTCGGTCTTTACCCCGCTGTCCTTTGGTGACACGATGAGCTTTGCCTCCGGCGCCATGGCCGGGCTCAAAGCCTCGATGGCGCTTTCAGACAGCGCTGAGAGTGACTACTACGCCAAAATCGACGCACAAGGACATCGGGTCAAAGAGTCCCCGGGCGCCGCGCTCGCCCAGGCTTTTATGCCAGGCCATGAGCTCAGTCAATTCGATACTGAGAATGGCATTGAGCTGACCGCGACCCAGCCTTTAGGGATTAAGCTCCAGGACAATTTGATTTACCGCGCCGCGCGCTTACTGCAAGAGAGTACCGGGCAAAAATTTGAGGTCGCGATCGGGATCAAAAAGCGCATTCCGATGGGCGGCGGCTTAGGCGGGGGCTCGAGCAATGCGGCCACGACCCTGCTGGCCTTAAACCAAATGTTTAAGTTGGGCCTGACTATTGACCAACTAGCTGAGCTTGGGGCGCAATTGGGCTCGGACGTGCCATTTTTCGTGTACGGCACGAACGCCTTAGTTGAGGGTAGAGGCGAGATCATCACCCCGATCGACTTACCAGAGCAATACTTCCTCGTGGTCACACCTCAGGTTCATGTCAGCACCAAGGATGTGTTCTGCGATCCTGAGCTCAAATCCCATTATTCTGCGCCGCGCAGCCATGAAGCGGTGCTCAGCGAACCCTTTGGCAACGACCTCGTACCAGTAGTTACGAAAAAATTCTGTGAAATTGGACACACTTTAGAACGATTGGTAAAATACGGCCGTCCTGCGATGTCAGGAAGTGGTGCTTCGTGCTTTGTGGCGTGCTCAAGTCAAGAGGCAGCGCAAGCGGCCTTTGCTGAGGTCACTCAGCACAATCTTAATCTTGGCTGCGGCTACAGCGTCTTTGTCGCGCACAGTATGAGCCCTTCTGCGACCATTGCGGCCTTGGCCCAATAAGCCTAGGAATATTACTTGGACGGTAATAATTGCCTGGGTTCAAGTGGCCTAGGATCATGCTCAGACTTAAGCCCAGGCGGTCGCTTGGGTGCAAGCTTGGCCCAAGTGATCTGTCCCAAAAGCCACTGTGTTGTAACGCACCGACATCTTTTCGGGTGAGATTGGGTGATTTGTGCGATAAAAATGGGGAATTTGCTCCATTTCAGCGCTATAATGCGCGCCACAGCAGTAAGCTCGGGCAGTGATGCTTGATGCTTTCCCCGCGTTGTTCTTTTCAGGAAACCTCTCCATGGCTGATATGAAGTTATTTGCTGGTAATGCCACCCCAGAACTAGCAAAAAAGATTGCCGCTCGACTCTACACTCGTTTGGGCAATGCAACCGTAGACCGTTTTAGCGACGGTGAGATCCATGTTCAGATTAATGAAAATGTTCGCGGTTGCGATATCTTCATTATTCAGTCAACCTGCGCTCCAACCAATGACAATCTCATGGAGTTGATTGTCATGATTGACGCCATGCGTCGTGCTTCGGCTGGCCGTATCACCGCCGTAGTTCCATACTTCGGCTATGCCCGTCAGGATCGCCGTCTGCGCTCTGCGCGTGTCCCGATCACCGCTAAGGTTGTCGCCGACTTCTTATCGTCGGTTGGTGTGGACCGCGTTTTAACGGTTGACTTACACGCCGAGCAGATCCAAGGCTTCTTTGACGTCCCAGTAGATAACTGCTTTAGCAGCCAGATCTTCGTTGAGGATATGCTCCAGCAGAACCTGACCAACCCAGTGGTCGTATCCCCTGACATGGGTGGTGTAGTTCGTGCCCGCGCTATTGCCAAGCTCTTAAACAACGCCGATATCGCCATTATCGACAAGCGCCGTCCACAGCCAAACGTCTCTGAGGTGATGCACCTCATCGGCGAGGTTAAGGATCGCGATTGCATCATCGTCGATGACATCATCGACACCGGTGGCACCTTATGCAAGTGCGCTGACGCCTTAAAGGAGCGCGGTGCCCTGCACGTTATGGCTTACGCCACCCACCCAGTACTCTCAGGCAAGGCCTGCGAGAACCTGCAGAACTCGACCTTAGATGAGCTCGTCGTCTCCGACTCGATTCCATCGACTCCACAGACCCGCGCCATCTCCAAGATCCGCTACTTAACCTTAGCTCCAATGTTAGCTGAGGCCATTCGTCGCATCAGCAACGAAGAGTCGATCTCCGCTATGTTCCAGGCGGTCTAACGACCGCCTTGCGCGCCAGCCCTTTCAGGGCTGGGCCCCCACGGCGCCACCGAGCAAGCCTCAAGCCTGCTCGGTGGCGCCGTGTTGTTTTGGGCTAGACCCGCCTTAAGCATTATGGGGTGGCACAGTGCACCCCAGATGCTGTTTTGAGAGCGCAAGCTTATTGCCAGCTGCATCTTGCCCTAGCCCAATCGATCACGCTCCGACATCATGCAGGCAAATAACTCCTCAGCTGCGGCATTGGTGAAGTTGCAGTGGAAGCACCGCTTGAAGCGGCTCTGCTCCTTGGGATCCACTACGTCCTTGATGGTCAAGAAGCCGGTCTGCACCATCAAGCGCCCTAGACTGATGCTCTCAACTGCTAATGGCGCGGTCAGCTGCACTTGCGTCAAAGTAACGCCTTGCGCCTTAAGGTTCGCGAACTGATCCCAGGTCAGCTGGTGTCCCTTAAGATAAGCTTGTAGCCCCAAGGTCGTATTAATTCGCTCCGGCCACAGACAGCCGAAATTCGGTGGCGTGCTGCGCTGGTCATTAAGCTGAGCCAAGAAGGCGTTAATGGCTCGCGGCTGGAAGAGCTGCACTGCCGCTTTGCGATCAAAGCAAAAGCCGCCGTACCACTGCTCCAGCCGCCGGAGTAACTCAGCTTCGGAGCTATGGCTCAGTGCTGCCGCATGAGCAAGATAAGCGGCAAAATAAGATTGCAGCTCCCCTCTGGTGTAGCCAAGTAACGGGGCAAAGACCGGATCCATGCTGATATCTTGCAAAAAATCGCTATTGGACGAGAGTTTGAAGCGGCCGATGCCAGTGACCATGATGAAATCGACCTTTTCTAGGCACCTAAGCCACGAAAACAGGCCTTTAAGATGTTGCGCATTAGCTGCAAATGCAGCCTCATCATGCAAGTTGGCCCACAACGGAAAATCCAAATCATCGATCAGTACCACGAGGTGCGCGCCCCGAATCAGCGCGCTCAGCTCGGAGTAGGCTTGGTTCAGCTGCGCGCACTTATGAGGAAGCGCCCGCGCCTCAGGAAAGCCCGCCGCGCTGACCGCAGAGCAAAGGCGTTCAATCAGCTCCTGTTCCAAGGTGGCAGGGTCGTACAGGCGGTGCAAGTCGACTAAGATCACGTGCGGGTTAAGCGGCTCGTGCCAACTCCCCTGCACCGCTAAGCCGGTAAAGCTCTCAGTGCCATGGGTGAAGAGCTCCTTGAGCTGCGTTAGGAGCATGCTTTTGCCAAAACCGCTGGGCCGGGCCAAAAAGACGTTGCGTTTGCACACCAACAACGGCAGCAGCGCCGTCTTGTCGACCAAGAGATAGCCTTGCTGCCGCAGCGTGAGAAAGTCCGCGCCCGCCGGGGCGAGCTTAGGCCAAGCATGGGGTTCTTGCTGCGGACCTGAGACCGCCCAGTTAGCAGACGTTGGGGTTGATTCGAGCATTGGTGAAGTCCTTGGAGAGCCGGGACGGCCGTAGTTTTAGGAAACAGAGACCGCTTGGTGAGCTCTGTCCCACATCGCGCCTTGGTAAGGAGCGCAGTTCTGCTTCGCTGTCTTAATGAACTCCTTGAGCCCGCAAGAACCTGACCAAGACCTCGACTGTGATCAAATCGTTCGAGCAGCCGCACACAAATCTGCGCTTATTGCGCTGGGCTAAGACTGGCTCCTGGATGGTGAGATAGCCATACAGCGTCAGCAGGGGAAAAAGCGCATTATCGGTGAATAAGGGCGGCTTGATCAGATCTTGGCGGTCTAATTCCACCAGATTAGTTCTGATTTGATCTAAACTCTCTATGGCCAGCTGCCCCGACAGCGCCCGCTCGATCAAGGCCCGCATCAACCAAGAATCACCCTGCGCGTCCAGCCAAAAGTTGCCGTAAGACGGGGTCTGGTCACTCGCGTGGAACTGCGCAAAGAAGCGATTAATGTCGAGCGGACTGTAGAGCTTTACTTTGGCATCCTGGTCAAAGCAAAAGCCCTGATAGTAGCACTGCAGCGTGAGCAGAAAGTCATAGACGTCCATCTTGAGGCGCTGGGCTGCCAGCTCAATGTAGGCGCAAAAGCTAGCCTCGACATCACTCTGGGTATAGCCCAGAAGCCGGGCAAAATCAGGCTGCATGCTGATATCCACCACACCTTTGTGCTGGAAGTGCATGATGCCAGTGACCAAAAGAAAGCGCAAACTCAGGGTGCTCAGCCAGTGGTAGAAGACGTTGAGCGACTTTTGGATGGCGTCATAGCGCGGCTTGTTATCAAGCTGCGCCAAAAGAGGCGCATCCCAATCGTCGATCAAACAGACGAGGCGCTTGCGGTGGGACAAGCCCGACAGCTGAGCCAAAAAGTCATGCAGATTAGCCTCCTTTTGGTCGGCCTCAATTTCCTCAGGCGCAAAGCCAGCTTTTTGGTAGGCGCGCCCCAGCTCACTGATTAAGCCCTGCTCAAACGCAGTTACGTCATCAGCGGCTTGATCGGCTTCTTGGGCCGATGGCACGTTGCTGAAGCTGATGCGCACTACTGGGTAGCGCTCGCGTCTAGGCCACAGATAGCGGAGCTCGGTGTTGCGGAAGTTTTGCGTGCCATGAGTGAACAGGTCTTCGAGCATGGACAGCAGCATAGTTTTGCCAAAGCCGTGTGGCCGCGCCAGCGAAACCTTAGGTATCTTGACCAAATCCGGCAGTAAAGCGGTCTTGTTGACCAAGAGGAGCCCCTCTGCCTTAATGCTGCTCCATTCTGATTGCCCCACCGGGATTTTTTGCAGTGTGCTGACATCTCTCATCGCCTTACCCCCTACGCTCTAAGAAATCATTGCACACAATTTTACATCAGATGATGTTTATTTGATCAATTTTCACAACCAATCTGAGATTTAACTCAGAAAAATTCCATCGTGGCGCTACCGAGCAAGATTGGCGCAAGCTTAGCGCAAGCTCGATGGCACCGTGTTGTTTTGGGCCCGGCTAAACCCAAAACTTGATCTCACGGCCGCGTGTCTTATAGCCGCTAGCCTGACAACTGCCGCCCCAGCAACACGTGCGCTTAATAGCTCCTCAGCTGCGGCCTTGGTGCAGTATTTTTGAGCCAGAGCGAGCATCGTTTTAGAGGGTGAACTCCACCTTATTTAGCAGATTCGTCGGCTGAATTGTTCCGTCTATGCTATGCGTGTCGTTCTCAATATGTTTGTCGATCAGACGCCATGCGACAATCTGGCGCTCATCAGTGGAAATCACTATGACCACGCCCGTGACGTGCTTGCCGTGAGTGGCGTGATTGACGCCATAGCCTTGGGACAGCATCTGCTTTTGCCCTGCATCGAGCATCTCTTGCTGCTCCTCAGGCGCATTCTTACCCTCTGCTAGGCGCTTAAGCTCAAAGACGTACACATTGGTGTTGGGCAGCTCCACCTCAATATCACTCCGGCCCTTGTTATTGCCTGTTTCCTCTCGAACCATAAACTTGTCGCATAAGGCCAAACAGAGTGTAATGAAGGAACGGTAATCGACCTCAATGTTATTTTGGCTCGAATCGTAACGCCAGCTACGGAACAGTTCGTTGAGCAAATTGCAAAAGGTGCTGATATCTTGATTGAGCAAGCTTTGAGCGATGCGTGTGAGCAAAGGTTTATTGCCAGTAGCGCTATTGCTCTTAGTCAAATAATTCAAGAACTCACGCTCGAACTCAACTTTTACCTCGTAGTTCGGAAAGCCGCACACAAACAAGCGATCGTCGGGGTTATCTGAGACCGGCTCTACTGCCTCTTGGATGGTGAGATAGCCATTGAGCGTCAGTAGTGGGAAAAATTCAACCTTAGAAAACAAAGTTGGATTAATTAAGTCAGGACGGCCTAACATCACCTGCTTATTCTTGATTTCATCTAAGACCGCCAGATTAGGCTGAACACGCTCCATAAAGGTACGCAGCGACTTGGGCTCACCCACCGCATTCATCCAAAAACAGCGGAAAGGCGGAGCCTTGTCACTATCGTGGAGTTGCTCAAAAAAACTATTAATTGCCCATGGGCAATAAAGTTTAACACTGACATCTTCGTCAAAGCAAAAACCGTTGTAGTAAAACTTAAGTTGCTGCAAGAGCTCGGCTTTGCTCATATGGTGGCGCTGCGCTGCAAGCTCAAGATAGTCGACAAAGTCATGTTCGAGCTCCTGCTGAGTGTAGCCTAGGAGCGCTGAAAACTTGGGATGCATACTTAAGTCAACAATATCCCTGCCGGTGAAAAGGTTTGTTTCCTTATAACGCATGATACCGGTTACTAAGAGAAAACGTAAATTCAGGGTACGCAGCCAGTTGTAGAAGACATTAAGCGACCGGCGCAGGGCATCAAAGCGCACCTCGTTATCAAGGTGTGCCGAGAGTGGCACATCCCACTCATCGATCAAAAAAACAAGGCGCTGCTGGTTGGAAAAGTTCGATAGCTTTGACAGGAAGCCATGAAGGGTAGCATCCTTTTTGTAGGCATCAATTTCCTCAGGAGCAAAGCCCGCTCTTTGGTAGGCACGGCTCAGCTCTTCGATTAGGCCTGCCTCAAATGACGCCACATCATCAACGGCTTGGCCCGCTTCTTGGGCATAGGGCACGTTAATGAAGCTTAGGCGCACTACCGGGTAGCGCTCACGCTCCGGCCACTGATCGCGGATAGCGGTGTTTTGGAAGTTTTGCGTGCCATTCTTGAAGAGATCTTCGATCATGGACAGCAGCAAGGTCTTGCCGTAACGACGTGGCCGTGACAAAAAGACTTTGGGCTTCTTGACCAAATCCAGAATTAAAGGGGTCTTGTCGACAAAGAAGAGCCCATCTGCTTGGATGCTGCTCCATTCTGATTGCCCCAAGGGCATGGTTTTCAGTGCCCTGATATCAATCATTATTCATCCTCCCGCGCTCTAACGCGTATCTTCGCTATGTTCCTGGCGGTCTTATACCAGCCCTTGTGGCCTCGCACGTAATTTAGTGACAAGCTTTAACCACGTATAGCAAACGTCTGAGCTTTTGGCTAATTGAAATTTTGTTGAATTTATTGCAATTACCAAACAAGGCCGCTTGTTTAAGTGTTTAAGTCACTCTTTTGATGTTTTATAAAATTATAAAACAAAAAATTCATTAGCAAAAACTAATGGCGTTTGCTATAAAAGCGCGCATACATCTGCTTTTGGCTGTTCAATCGGACATCACGAAATTGCGTGCGATGCCACGAGCCAGCCTTTTCTGGGACTCAAGGCTCCACCGAGCAAGCTTTGCACACGCTCGGTGGCGTCGCGTTGTTGCTGCTGGGCTATAGCTTGTTGGGGTTATTGAGCACAATCGGTTTGACCGCGCCATGCCCCAGCTCTTGATCCCGATCGAAGTGGCGCCAATAGCAGATCTGGCGCGAGGCTGCTGATACCACCAAGACCACACCGTGCCAGTGATTAAGCTGATATGACATGGTGCCTGAGCCGTAACCCTTCTTGATGACCTGATCATAGGCCTCTTTTGAGAGGCGAATTTGGGTAGCCAGACTTGCAGGCTCGGTCAGAAGAGCTGTTTTGGCAGCGTCAGCTGCTTTCTTCGCGCTCTTGCGTTTCTTGTTGCGCGCCAGCTTAAGCTCGAACACCACCAAGCTATCACCCACCAGCACCTCAATATCGGAGCGGCCATTATTGTTGGGAACCTCTTGGCGTACATTGTTAGGACCAAGCCCGATCTCTAAGATCAAAGCAATGAGCACCCGGTAGAAGACCTCACGATCTTGCTCGTTCGCCCATAGCTCGTAATTAATGTGAGCCAGGACTGCATTTATGCCATTGACCGCTGTAATGATGTCACGACCACGCACTGCAGTTGCAACTTTGCGGATGCATGACCACATGTCATTATCAAGCAGCCCATCCCCACTGCTTGAGTCAATAATATAGCCCAGCAAGACCTTGGCATATAGTTTCTCGACTTCAGCATTGGTGAATTTACATAACAACTGTCGATCGTAGCGATCATCTTCCTCAGGGTCAACAACCCCCTTAACGGACATGAAGCCGCCTTGCACCAATAATGGAACCAGTTCGACGTTATCAAAAGTCATCTGTGAGGTAAACTGATTTTGCGTGAGTGTAATTCCCGTAGCTTTAATTTGCTCTAATTTATCAAAATCAATTTGGTGCAGCTTAAGATACTTCCGTAAGCCTTGCGGCGTATTGGCTGTATCCATCCAGAAGCTATCAAATCCGCTCTATGCCATACTTTGCTGCATTATAGATCTGCACCAATCTCATGGTATCATTGCGCGGCATTTTGGGGCT
>CALXXU010000039.1 GCA_944392765.1 uncultured Anaerobiospirillum sp. | reverse complement strand
TTTTTTTTTTTTTGCGCAGGCTTAAGCTCACAGGACGCTATGGGGCGACCTGAGCCAGCTGATCGTTATTGAGGTCTTGGCGCAAGATCTTGACGTTGTTGGCGAACATTTCACGCTGCTCACGGGCAAGATTTGGATGGGTCGCTGTCGGCAGCTTGACCTTGAGCGGGTTAACCGGACGGTCGTTGACGCGGATTTCATAGTGTAAGTGCGGACCGGTGGTGCGACCGGTATTGCCTGAGCGCGCAATGATCTGACCTACCCTAACCTGCTGACCGCGCTTAACTTCAGACTTTGACAGGTGCATATAGACCGTGGAGTAATTGCTCTGGTGCTTGATGATGACGTAGTAACCAGCCGCACGCTGATATCCTGAGAAGGTGACCTCACCATCAGCCGGAGCATAGACGGGAGTGCCGACCGGGGCCTTAAAGTCCACGCCATTATGCGGGGCAATGCGCTTGGTGACCGGGTGGCGGCGGTGTGGATTGAAGTTGGAGTTAATCTTGATTTCACCTGCCAGCGGGAAGCGGCGGAAGATACCGGCCGTTGGCGTGAACTCATTTTCACCGTAGTAATTGTGGTCCTCTGGGTTCATAAAGGACTCAAAGCGGCCTTGGCTGGTGTTCAAGGACACTGCTGAAATTAAGGCCTTGGTGCCAATACCGTCAAAGAGAACGCGGAAGCTATCGCCTGCATGCATCTTATCGAGCTTGAAGCGAGCGGCGAAGATGCGCTCAATGGTCTTGATTTCAGTTGGGGTCAGCCCAGCACGATGACCGGCCTGAGCAAAGGTCTCGCCCCGCTCAATCTCATTGATCACTAGGCGCGGGCGATTTAGGTTAATGTTATTGGCCTTGTCGCGGGCTTCTTGCTGGGCTGCCAGTTGCTTGGCTGCCAGTTGCTTGGCTTGTTGTTCTGCTTGCTCTTGGCGCGCGGCGGCCGTGCTGACCGCAAGCGGCATAGTCTGAGCGTCAGGCAAAGCGGCGATCGCAGCTAGGATGTCAGCGGTAGTGGCGCCCGGCTTTAAGCTGGCGCCTTCTTGCAGGGGCTTACCTTGTTCATCGTTGACTGCAATCAGTTGCGCGCCTGCGCTTTCATGAATGGCAATGAAGTCAGCACTAGCGTTAGCGCGGGTAAAGCGAACCTGTTGGGTCGAGGTGATCGGCTTGACCAGCTCTAATACCACATTGTCTGCGTCGATCAAGAAATAAATTGGGTCACCCACCTTCAAGATGAGCTCAGTCTCGTTGGCAACCTTGGTAATGCGATTTAAGGTAGCGTAAGGTAAGCCTAGCTGCGCGAAAATTGCCGCAAAGCTATCACCTGATTCCACCTTGGTCTGATACCACTTACCGTGCGGACGGGCCACACTAAGGCTCATGGAGCTGCTAGTATCAGCGCCTGCGCTGGCGTCAAATTCCTTTAACGTACTGCTTCCTTGCGCATCTAAAGTGACGCCATTGTCGCCCCCCGCCGAAGCTGGGTGGTTTTGGGCTAAATTGCCCGCGTGAATTTCCGTGCGATTAGCGCTCGCGCCGGCGCTTAAAGACTTAGCTTGGGCCGAGTTTTGGGCATGAGCTAAAGACCTAACTGTTGCTGCCACTTGCTCGGTATTGGCGTTAGCAGGCAGGGCCGCTAAAGTGCCTTCTTGCCATGAACCCGCGTGCTCTGACAGGGAGCTCTCTACGCTGCTCTCTGTCTCATCTTGGGTAAAGGCCGAGCTTGGGATGTCGTAGTCTTCGTAATTTTCGTTATGGGCTAAGATGGCGTCATCGACCTCAACCGTGTCTTGGTTTTGGCTTAAATAGACTTGGCTCTGGGGATCAGAGTCAGGGGAGTCATCAAAGAATTTGTTCCAGGTGGTAGGCAGGGGCAGCACCAGCGCCGTACATAAAACAATGGTGGCAGTCACTGCGATGATATGTCGCTTGGGCAAAATGTATGGGGAGGCTTGTGTTAAGGCAACAAAGTCCTCATGCGACATACGATTGGTGACTTTAATATTAAGCATGCTGCAAATGATCTCAGAAAGGCTGACCACAACCAAAATAAAAAAGATTTACCGTGCCCGTGCCCGCCGGGAGGTAAACCTCATTCTTTTCCGCAATTTTAACGGATCCGAGCCCAGGGGAAAAGGACAAAAATCGCATTTGCCGCCCAACGTCGCACTTAAGAACAAGGGCTTATTTTAGGTCGCACTTAAGTCCCACCATCCCGCTTGAGGCCAAAGTGCAGCATAGCGTAATTGAGTTAGGACAGATTTAGGCCCAGATCAGGACGCATGTCCGTTAGGTCTGGGTTAGGACGCATGTCCGTTAGGTCTGGGTTAGGACGCGTAGCCGTTAGGCATAGCGTATAGCCGTTAGGCCCAGATCAGAGCGCAGGCTACCACGATGAGAAGGAGCTGGGCTAGGGTGACCAAGGCGCCCTGCCAAGTATTGGGATAGCCTAAGGACAGGTAGGAGCCTAAGGCGCCACGCTGGTTGAAGATAGTGGAGGCGGTGCGGGCAAACCACAGCTCGCGTTTCTTAGCAAAAACGCAGCGGAAGATGACGCAGATGATGAGGGCAGCTATCAAGCAATAGATGATTTTGACTAAGTTTGGATCCATACGCAACCTCTAGGGCAAAAGTTTCTGCTTGCATCGCAATTTTGACATACCGCGCAAGCTTTTGGCTTAAGGCGGCTTCATAATGCATTAGGGCTTGAATTATGCGCTAAAGCACAGCCCATGGCGCACTAACTCTTAGTGCTGTGTTTGGTTCAGAGTAAGGTGGTGAGGCATGGATCACTCGCAAGCAATCATCACGCTGGTCGTCCTGGCAGTGGTGGCTTTCTTGTTTGTTACCGAACTGATTCCTCTGGCGGTGACCGCCATTGGCGCATCAGTGGCCTTAGGCTTCTTAGGCGTGTTAACCCCCAAAGAGGTGTTCTCGGGTTTATCTAACTCAACGGTTGTCTTGTTTGCCGGTATGTTCGTGGTGGGCGCGGCGATGCTCGAATCGGGACTAGCGCAAACCATAGGTAATTCGGTGGTCAAGAAGGTGGGTACTAAGGAGCTACCTTTGATGGTTGCTCTGATGATTTTAACCATCTTGATGTCGTCCTTTGCCTCCAATACCGGTACGGTCGCCTGCTTGATGCCGGTTATTATCGGTATCTGCGTGGCCGCTAAGATTCCTTCTTCGGCTTTGCTCATGGGCTTGGCGATTGCGGCTAACACTGGTGGCACGATCACTATGGTCGGTACCCCACCTAATATCATTGCCGCAGGCGCTCTGGATGCAGCCGGTATCAAGCCGTTTGGCTTCTTTGAGTTCGCGGCCATTGGTATTCCGCTCTCGATTATGAGCGTAATCTACATGGTCTTAATCGGTCGCCGCATCCTGCCGCACAATTTCTCTGACGTCGGTGCAGTCAGCACGGTATCTTCGTCCGGTACGCCGCGTTCGCGCATTGTCTGCTTACTTATCTTGCTCTTCGTCATTGCCGGTCTTATTTTCGGCATTCCGGGCTTAACCCAAGAGATGGTTGCCATTATCGGCGCCTTAGCCTGCGTGCTCTTTGGTTGCTTAAGTGAGAAGAAGGCCTATCAAGGTATCGACTGGGTTACTATTTTCTTATTTGCCGGTATGCTGCCGATTTCGACGGCCTTAGAGAAGACCGGTGCGGGCGCTATGATTGCAGATGAGGTGGTAGGTTTAGTCGGTGACAACCCAAGCCCATATCTGTTCATGCTGGTGCTCTTCTGCTTAAGCTGCGGCTTGACTCAGTTTATGTCCAATACGGCAGCGGCCGCCTTGCTCTGCCCAATTGGCATTTCTATTGCCAATAAGATGGGGTGCTCGCCTTACCCAGTATTGATGGCAATTGCGATTGCGGCTTCGTGCGCCTTTACTACGCCAGTGGCAACGCCACCTAATACCTTGGTTATGGGCCCAGGTAAGTTTAAGTTTGTCGACTACATCAAGATTGGTGTGCCGCTCGTCTTCTTAAGCTTGATTATCTGCGTGGTCATTATTCCAATGGTATGGCCGTTCTATCCTGAGGCCTAAAGTGAGCAAAGAGGCCTAAAGAGCTCCCTCGGGGCGGACGCAGAGCCGCCCTCAGGGACTCAAAATTAATTTTGGGTAATTTTGCGGCGCCTGTAGTTGGTTGCGCGGGCGCCATAGGGTACACTAAAAGAGGTGCTAACCTTGCATGAGGTAGAGCACAGCTAGCTTCCCCGTTTTTAGTGCTTATGTGCTTAGGTTAAACCGTGGGGAAAGATGGTGGTTTTTGTTATGGAGGCTGCGAGCTTTGCGCACCTAGTTAGGCCTGAAGATGGGCGCTAGTTGCGGCTATGGCCTGCGGGACGGGTATGAACTTACTAAATATCATTCGTGGCTTCGACTCCGAGCTCTATGATTACTTTGAGCATGAACTGGAGCGTCAATATTATTCCTTATCCTTTATCCCGGATGAAAACAGCATCTCGCCCTTGTGCTCGGCCACAATGGGCAATGTGTTAGTCAATACGCAGCACAATAACACCGCTTTCCCGACTCAAGGCAATCTTGAGTATTTAGTGGCACATCGTCTGTGCCAGCTCTTCCATGGCGAGCACTCTAACCTCAAGTCCATCACTATTGATGTGGCTTCACGCGTTGTGTTTCAAGCCTTAGTGCAGCGCGGCGACGTAGTCCTGTCCTTGGATCTGCGCAAGCAAGAGCACTGCAATAGCGAGTCGATGGTATTCCGCTTCATCAACTTCGGCTTAGATCCACAGACCCAACGCTTAGATTTAGACATGATCGAGCAGCAGGTACGCGAGTACCAGCCACGTTTGGTCATCGTATCGCCAATCAACTATCCACACGCCGTGGATTATGAGCGCCTGGCTTCCATTGTCCACGAGCATGGCTCGATTTTATGGTGTGATATCTCGCAGGTAGCGGGCCTCATCACCGCCGGGGTCATGCCGTCGCCGCTGCCGCATGCCGATATTGTTACCTTTACCATGCAAGGTGCGCTGCAAGGTCCGCGCAGCTCGGTCATTATCTGCAAGGATAAGTTCGCTAACGCCATCGACCGTGCCGCCTTCGGCAATGGTCACAGTGGCTTAGGCTCAAGCGAATTGGCCGCTTTAGGTGCACGTTTGCAAGAGATGCAAACGCCGGAGTATCGTGCTTACTGCCAAGCTGTGGTTGAAAACGCTAAGGCCTTAGCTGAGGGCTTAGTAGCCGGTGGTATGACCTTGGTAGGCGGCGCGCCTGATTCGCACTTTGTGGTCACCGATACCAAAAAGTGTGCCTTAAGCGCTCGTGGTGCCATTGAGAATCTGTCTGATTCGGGCATTATGGCGCGTGAGTGCCAAGTCTTAACCGCTGATCCTATGATCAAGTTTGACGGTATTCGCTTCAGCTCCTTACCTGCAACCACGCGTGGTATAACCAAGGAGCAGATGCGTAAGGTCGGTGAGGCCATTGGCCGCTATCTGATGAATCCTAATCCAGATCATGAACAGGCCTTGGCCGCAGTAGTGCGCGAAGTTACCGTGCCGCTGCCACTGTTCTCAGAGCGCTGGTTGTGTGATAGCGTCAAGGATAATCTGGAGCAAAACAATTACTTCAGCAGCTCCGATTCCTCGGGGCTGGCTTTAGGTCCATCGCGTCTGAGCAAGCTGGTTAAGAGCTTCAAGCACCATCGCGCTAATTCCGCCGATTAGCGCAGAGCGTGCTCGCTCCGTAGATTAGCGCAGAGCGTGCTCGCTTCGTAGATTAGCACGCAGAGCGCGGTCGCTTCGTCGATGAGCACGCAGAGCGCGGTCGCTTCGTCGATGAGCACGCTTACGCAGCGGATTAACGAACCGCGTAACAATTAAAGAGCAGCACTCAATGGGGTGCTGTCTTTGTTTCTGGGTAGCGAAAAATGATGCGGCCGTGGGGTTCGTCGACAAAGGCCTGGGGAAAGAGATAGTCGCCTGCTAAGAGGGGCAAGCTCAGGTAGATCGGCTTGAGCTCGAGCCTCAAATGGGGCTCCAGGGCGGTAGCGACAAGGGTCGAGCAGTAATTGCGCTCAGCGGAGGCATCCAAGCGAAAGGCGGTGCCGAGCTTACTGCGCAGATATGTTTGAATTGGGGCTAAAGCCTTAGCAGGTAGAGGAAAGCGCACGATGGCGATCGCGGTTGACTCATGGACAAAGGCGCTCAAGGGCACCTCGACTACCCCTTCGTGCGGCGCACCCGCATCGTCGGCGGTGGTGGCATGAATCACCGTGATCTCAGGTTCTACTTGCGCCACCATGCCTACATGCGAATAGATGCTGGCGCTAAACTGTTCGATGATAGCGCTGTCGACGCTCACGCCTTGGCGCACAATGACATCGCCGACCTTAAGCTCAGGTAGGCGCAGCGCACGAAGCTCCAATTTAGCCACAGGTTCAGGGAGTTCATGGCGTAGCGCGAGCGCAGCGCTCAGGACGCACAGAACGAGTACGCCGACGAGGCTGAGTCCCAGCAGGTAATGGTGCTTGAAGTGCTTGATCATTTTTACTAAAAAGGTCGCCGCAGCGACCTTGTTCTAATTTAGGATATATTGATTCTATTTGGTGAAGGTGTACTTGCCTTTGGCTTCGTCCCAGATCAACTCGACATCGCTGTCATTGGTGGTGCCATCGCCAAAATAAGTGCGCAGTTTGACTACCACCTCGCCGTTCTTGCGCTCGCGATAGTCAATGGCTTCAAACTTGTCGATGCCGCCGCGCTCGGTGCTGGCAAGCTGCATCACGCTGCTCATCTGGCCTATCTTGGTTTTTACCGCTTCCTCCTCATGAGGTTTGAGCGTGCGCCCCTCAGGAATTGGCAAGTGCTCCATGAGCACTGGTATATCGTTCTCATACATCGCGGTCATCAGCTCGACGGCGGTGTCTTTGGCCTTGCTCTCCGAGGGACCGCCGCAGGCGGTTAAGGTAAGGGCCGCTAAGGCGAAGGTGGCGCTCAACAGCGTGGTGCGGGTAGCGCGCAAGAACGTGGTGCGTAGGCAGGACATGATTGGCTCCTTATGCTGACTTAAGAATGCCCTAGGGGGCTTTGCCCTGCCATTGTAGAAAAGCACGTTGCCAGAATCTGGCAGTCAAATTTTTAGAGGCTACTATTTTTCGATTTTGTAGCTCGAGCTGGCCTCATCCCATTGCAGCTTAGCCTCAGAGTCCTTGGTGGTGCCGTCCTTGAAGGTGGTGCGCAGGTTGACCAGAGCCCGGCCATTTTCTGAGATCGTGCAATCGGTGGCTTCGATCTTCTCCACGCCGCCGTGCTTTTGCGCATACATAGCGCTCAGTTTGAGCATCTGGCCTAATTTGGTTTCAGCCATCTCCTTTTCATCAGCACTAAGGTCAGCCTGGCCGGGGAAATAGGACATGATGGTGGCGACATCGTTATTATAAGAAGCTGTGGTAATCTTAACCGCCGCTTCCTTGGCATTGTCGGCCGAGGGACCATCGCCGCATGCGCTCAGGCCCAGCGCAGCTAAGGTGAAGGTTAAGCCTAATAAGATTTGGCGCAAAAAGCTCATAGGATGCTCCTTGTTGTGGTTTACGGGTCTGCTACCTGATGCAAGGAGTACGCCGATTGGAGCCTTGCGTTTAAGTGTCTTTGCAATCACTTTGCAGTTTGTGCTCAGTCTTTGCTGCAAAGCTTTGCATTTCACCAATTGTGTTACGCCTCTCATTTTTGACGAAAAACTTGAATTTTACGCGGATAATGCTTGCTTTTGGCGGACTAGTTGACGACAATGAGTGCCAGTAAGTTTTGCATAAATTTGCAGCAAAACAGGTTTTCGTTACCAGAACTAAAGAAGGGGTGTGGTTTTCAACCAATAGTGGTGCCGCTTGGTGCCGCTCAGCTCGGAGCTTTGATTAGACTTCATGACTGTTAACTCATCTACCGCCCCGTTCTTACCTAGCGAGCGTTTTAGCGTCGCCCCTATGGTCGATGTCACGGACTCGGTGTTTCGCCGTATGGCGCGCGTTATGAGCCAACACTGTATGCTCTACACCGAGATGATCGCCGCTGAGGCTCTGGTGCATGAGAAGTACTACCTGATCGACTTTAAAGACGAGGAGCTGCCGTGCTGCCTGCAATTAGGTAGTGCCGATCCTAAGAAGCTGGCTGTAGCGACCAAGGTCGGCGTGGAGCACGGCTATAGTGCTATTAACTTAAACGCCGGTTGCCCTTCAGATAAGGTGCAAAGCGGTAACTTCGGGGCGATCTTGATGAAGACCCCCGAGCTCATCGCCCAGTGCTATCAGGCGATGGCGGAGGCCGCTGGTGATGTTCCCGTCTCCGTTAAGACCCGGATCGGCGTCGATGAGCTCGACAGCGAGGAATTTACCTTCAAGCTCATGGGTACCATTTATGAGGCAGGCTGCCGCCATATCATCATTCATGCCCGTAAAGCTTGGTTAAATGGCCTCTCGCCTAAAGAGAATCGCACCATTCCGCCGCTTGATTACGAGCGCGTTTATAAGATTAAGGCGGCTTTCCCTGAGCTTAAGGTCACTATCAATGGCGGTATTACCACCATGGAGCAGTGTCAGGAGCAGTTAACTAGAGTTGACGGCGTGATGTTGGGCCGCGCCATCATCGATAACCCCTACCTTTTAGCCACTGTTGACCAAGAGCTTTTTGCCGCTAAAGCTCCGGTTTTAACCCGCAAAGAGGTACTTGGTGCGATGGTGGAGCTGGGGGCCCAGCTGCAAAGTGAAGGCAAGGCGTTGCACTTCTTATGTCGCCATCTCTTAGGCTTGTTTAATGGCTGCGCTAATTCGCGTCTTTATCGACGTTACTTAAGTGAGCATATGACCCAAAAGGACGTACGCCCTGACATCTTACTCAAGGCCCACCAAGCTATGGTGCAAGGTACGTTGGAGGTATAGAGTGCGTTATCCCCCAATTTGGGCACTTAGTTCTTGGCTTGTCGGCGTTCAGCCCTAATAATGTAAGGTTAGGGCCCGTAACTGGCGGGCGTTAAGATTTGCAAGGAGTAATGATGGACTCTAAGACTTGGGTCGAGCTCAACAATGGCGTCAAGATGCCACTTTTGGGATTGGGCGTATTTCGCTCGCAGGCAGGTGAAGAGACGCGCTCGGCCGTACGCACCGCATTAGAGTATGGCTATCGCATGATCGATACTGCCCGCATTTACTGCAATGAGCGCAGTGTCGGGCGTGGTCTGAAGGATAGCGTCGTGCCACGCGATCAGGTCTTTGTCACCACCAAGCTCTGGAAGGATGACTTTGACGATGCGCGCCGGGGTTTAGAGCAGTCCTTGGAGCGCTTAGGGCTTGATTACGTTGATCTGTTCTTGCTCCACTGGCCGTTTAAGGGCTTTGCTCAGGCCTACTTGGTGTTAGAGCAGCTGCAAAAGGAAGGCTTATGCCGCGCGATTGGTGTCTCCAACTTCAAGCAGCATCACATCGAAGAGCTGTTTGCCGCCGGCGCCACTGTGATGCCTCAAGTGAACCAGGTGGAGTGCCACCCGCAAAATAGCGAGGATGAGCTCTTAAACTTCTGCTGTCAGCGCAATATCGTGGTCGAAGCTTACTCGCCATTAGGTGGTGAAGGCCAAACCATTATGAGCGATCCGCGCATTACCTCGCTGGCGCAGTACCTCAAGGTCACCCCAGCCCAGGTTATTTTGCGCTGGAATATCCAACGCGGCGTCGTGGTCATCCCTAAGTCGATTCATGCTGAGCGCATTATCGAGAACTCACAAGTCTTTAACTTTGAGCTCTCGCAGGATGATATGGACACCATCAGCAGCATCAATGGCAATCTGCGCCGTGCTTACGACTCAGATCGCATTGACCAGCGTCCGGCCTCGACCTTCCCGAAGATTGTCGAGGAGCCTTAAGGTCAAGGCGCGTTCAGGCTAGGAAGCTTTAAGGTCGCGCCACGCTAGGCATGGTGATCAGGACAAGAATTTATGGCCGGTAAGGACATGCTGCAACATGATTGCAACATGCTGGTAGGTCAATAGTCTTAGTGTGTTTGTGAGGATTTTAAAGTGTCAGAAGCTAAGCTTACTTGCGTTGGTTTAGGTGAAATCTTATGGGACGTGTTACCAGCAGGTCCCCGCTTGGGTGGTGCTCCAGCCAACTTTGCGTTCCATGCCATGCAGTTAGGCTGCGATTCCTTAGTGGTCAGCAGCGTGGGCAAGGATGAGCGCGGCGATGAGGCCTTAAAAATTTTGGCTGATAATGGAGTTAAGGTCTTAGCTCCACGTTCGGACAAGATCACGGGCTACGTCAAGGCGACCTTAAACGAGCGCGGCGTCCCAAGCTACGAGTTTGCCTTAGATACGGCTTATGACCACATTCCTCTGACCGATGAGATTTTAGCGGCCGCCCGTCGTACCAATATTTGCTGCTTTGGTTCGCTGGCGCAGCGCCAAGCGGATGGCGCTTCGCGTAAGACCATTACTGCCTTCTTAGACGCCATGCCTCAAGGTTCGATCAAAGTCTTTGACATCAACCTGCGCCGTGACTATTTCAGCCGCGAAGTGCTCGAGGCGGGTATGAAGCGTTGCACTGCCTTTAAGTGCAATGACGAAGAGTTGCCGGTGGTCTTAGGGATCTTCGGCAAGGATCAAAGCTTAAACGCCCAGCAGTTCTATGACCAAGTGCTGCGTGCCGAGTTTGGCATTGACACCTTCGTGTACACTTGCGGCGAGCATGGCTCAGACGTTTTTGTTAAGGGCGCGCACAACCACGAAGCTACCCCTAAGGTTGAGGTCGTGGATACGGTCGGTGCCGGTGACTCCTTTACCGCTACCTTCATCGTAGGCTTAGCTCAAGGCTGCGATATCAAGCGTGCGCACGAGACGGCGGTTGCAGTTGCCGCCTACGTCTGCGGCCAAAACGGCGCAATGCCTAAGCTTCCTGACGAGCTCAAGGCCCGTCTCCACGCCTAAAACTCAACCTCGGTAAAAACACGAAAGCGCGGTCGCGGTGAGGAAAGCTCACAGCGGCCGCGCTTTCGCTTTTGGGGTAGTTTAGGCTGGGTAGAAGGCCTGGAACTCACCGTTGAGGCAATGCAACGCGTCGATATGGGCGGCCTTAGCGGCGTTGAGGCCGTGTTGGCCATCCTCAAACACCAAGCAATCCTCAGGCTTGAGGTTTAAGCTCTGGGCGGCCAAGAGGAAGATATCAGGAGCTGGTTTGCCGTGCTCCACCATATCGCCCGTGATGACGCTGGCAAAGTAAGGCTGTAACTTGCTGGTGTGCAAAATGAAGTCAGCCTGAGTGCGGGGGCTGCTCGTGGCTAACGCCAAGCGCTTGCCTTGGGCGGCGCAGTCACGGATAAGCTCGGCCATGCTCGCATAGAGCACGTCTTGCGGCATGTAAATCTCTTCGTAGATCTGGCGCTTGGTACGGCTTAAGGCCTCAATCGTCAGGCGCGGATCACGGTCGATTTGCTCTTGAGTGAGAGCACCGGAGGCTTTCAGGCGCTGCAGAATATCGGCAAACATCGGAGTGTCAGGCAAGCCAGCATATGACTCCAAGACTTCGGTGGGCAGCGGGGGCAAACCTAAGTCTTTGAGCATATGGTTGGTGGCCTTATGGTGATTGCCCTCAGAGTCGATGATGGTGCCATCCATATCGAAAATGAGGCCCTGGGCGGCGGCAATGCGGGCTAAGACAGTTGGGTCTGCGGTGAACATGGCTTATTCCTTCTTAGGCCAAGGCTCAGCAAGGGTGATGACATGATCGCAATCAAGCTCGCCTTCAAAAACCTTAACTGCGGCCATGCCCGCATTCTTAATGCCTTGCATGCCGATCACAGTGTCCTCAAAGACCACGCAATCTTGCGGCTGAGCCTTGAGGCGCTCGGCAGCTAACAGGTAGATATCAGGATTTGGCTTGCCGCGTGCGACTAATTCCCCTGTGACCAAGGCATCGATATAAGGCATCAGACCGTTTTGGGTCAGCAGGGTGGTCGCCTCATGATTGTGCGAGCTGGTGGCGATCGCAATGCGCTTACCGGCCGCATGCAGATCTTTGAGCAAGGCGCAGATCTTAGGGAATGGGGTGGCGTACTTGATGAACTCATTGCGGTAGAGTTCAGCCTTGCGTACCGTCATCGCCTGTGGGTCAGCATTGCTGTTAAAGCGCTTGACCACAGCCTGGGCGATGGCCAAGGTCGGCATGCCGCCGTAGCCGTAGAGGTCGGCGGTGGTGAGCTCAGGTAAGCCAAATTCCTTGAGCATTTGTTGCCAGGCCTTGTGATGCCAAATCTCCGAGTTCATGACCGTACCGTCCATATCGAAGATCATGGCTGGGTAGAGATTGAGTTGGGCGCGAATGGTGCTCTCAGCCGTGGTAGTCATGATGGCCTCCTTCTTAGTGGCCACAGCCGCAGCCACAGCCGCAGGAGTGGGCACTGCTGTCAGCGCTGCTATCATCGTGGGTGGTGCTGCTCTTGGCCAGCAGGTTACGACGGTGCTCTTCGATTAAGGCGCTGTCGTCGTCCCAGTCTAACGGATTAACCTCAACTAAATGACGGTCAGCATCGCGCATCACCACGCGCGCAATTTGGGCATTGAGAATTAAGCGCTGGCACATCGCGCACGGCTCAATACTCTTGGTTGGGCCATTGGTACGGGCATCGATACCGCATAAGTAGAGGGTGCCGCCAATGATATCAAGTGGATTGCCATTGATAATGGCATTGGCCTCGGCGTGCACCGCGCGGCACAGCTCGTAGTGGGTGCCCGGCTTGATCTTGAGTTCATCGCGCAGGCACGAATTTAAGTCCGAGCAATTGGCGCGATGGCGCGGAGCGCCGTTGTAACCGGTAGAGACGATGCGGCCGTCCTTGGAGACAATGACAGCCCCATAGCGGCGGCGCAGGCAGGTCGAGCGCATGGAAACGGACTCGGCAATTTCCATAAAGGACTCATCTTTGGATGGACGCACGTAAGTGGTGGTCATAGTGGCTCCTGGCAAAATGATTCTTGGTAAGTCTTGAGCAAGATAGACTCGAAGTACTGGAGTCTTGAGCAAGACGGCCTATTTTAGCCTTTTGCTGGGATACTTGTTGGATCGAAAAAAATTTTGCAAAAAATAGTTGACAGGGCTCACACTTGTCCCTAAAATGTGCGCCGTCGGTGATTAGCGCAGTCCGGTAGCGCAACTGGTTTGGGACCAGTGGGTCGGGGGTTCGAATCCCTCATCACCGACCAGAATTTAATAAGAGCGCCTTGGGCGCTTTTGTTGTCTTTAGGCTTAAGACCAAGAAAGCATTTGTCCTTACCGCGAGGTACTGGCAAGTGCGTAAGCTGTTAAGCTTCTTGCTTTGCTGCACTAGGTTTTGGGCATCGATGTCTGGCTAAAAGATCCGGTCGCAGACTTTTAGCGTAACCATTTCAATACGAGAGTATCTCATCATGGCTATTACTTTAGACGTTGAACTTCGCAATGACCTGGGGAGAGGTGCGAGCCGCCGCCTTCGTCGCGAAGAGAAGATCCCAGCAATCATCGTTGCTAAGGGTCAAGAGACTGTAAGCGTTACCTTAGACGAGAAGAAGTTAATCCAGGCTTGCAGCAAGCCAGATTTCTTCACCGAGAACGTAACCTTAAATCTCGATGGTAACCAAGTCGTTGTTAAGCCAACCGCAATGCAGCGTCACCCAGTTACCTCCCGCGTTATCCACGTTGATTTCCAACGCGTATAACTAAGCTGCCACGTTAAGTGGCACCGCGAGGTTAAGTCCTTAGGACAGCAAGGAGCAGGTCACAAGCCTGCTCTTTGTGTTTGTGGGGACAGCAAAATCGACTCAAAATTCGCAGATGCCCGCACGGGGCGTGAGTCCTAACGGCGCAATCCCTCATAATTTGCCCCATCTTAGTTCGTAGGTAATTGGGACAATATAGTCTTATTTTTTATTGCGTGCACTAAAAATTGGGGCACAACTATCACGCAAGGGCGAATTTGTGCCTAAAACGAGGGGGCGGTGGGCTGCCATGTTCAGTGCCATTTTTAGGCGCGCCCTTCAAAATCATTTGCAATTCAAAAAAATCTCAACCATAGTAAAAAAGACCTGTGAAGACACAGGCAGAGTTTAGCGCTTGATCTGTCCTCTTCCTTTATATAGAGACAGCTGAGAGCGGATACGAAGAGACCAGGGAATTATGACCGAAACGAATAAGTTGTCCTTAAAAGCAGGGCGTGGCACCGTAGTTAAGCTGTCACGTTTTGCCGCGCGTGATGAAGCAGAAGCAAAAGCCAAGGGCCGTGGGGCTCAGGGCACGCAGGACAACGCGACCCCAAAGCGCGATTTAAGCGAGTACAAGTCCTCGACCGTTCCTTTTAGCGCCCGTAAAGGCAGTGCCTTTGCTCAAGGCCGCAGTGAGCGCGGTGAGCGCGGCTTCCGGGGTGAGCGCGACGAACGCGGTTATCGCGGGGAGCGCGACGAGCGCGGTTTCCGGGGTGAGCGTGATGAGCGCGGCTTCCGGGGTGAGCGCAGCGGTAAGTTCGAGCGCGGTGATAAGTTCGAGCGCGGTGATAAGTTCGAGCGTGGGGGCAAGTTTGAGCGCGGAGCTCGTGATGAACGTGGTTTCCGTGACCGCCACCATGGGGCTAACGCACCACGCGGTCAGGGTTATGGCGCCAGTCGCACCATTATCGATGTCACCAAGACCTTTGAGACTTCGGTGCCGTTAGGACGCATGGTGTCCTTGCCGATCTCCGAGGTTACTGATAAGGGCGTATTCGTCAACGCCGCCGAGCATGGTGCGCTGTTTGTGCCGCGCTCGCAGGTGCCTGAGGGCTTGGTTGTGGGCGCAGAGCTGCGTGTCTGCCTCTATAAGGATGGCGCCCGTGTACTAGCGACCGCCCGTCGTCCGGTCATCGAGTTAGGTCAGGTTGGTAACCTGCGTGTCAATTCGATCAATAACGGCACGGCCTACTTGGATATGGGTATCCCTAAGGAGCTGGTGTTCCCAGTGGCTCAGCAGCGCGTGTCGCTGCGTGTGGGCGATACCGCGATGGTCTACGTCGCGATCGATACCATGGGTCGCCTCTTTGCAACTCAGCGCTTTAATGATTACATCCGTGAGCGCGCTTCCGAGGGCGAGTTTACGGTCAACCAAAAGGTCAAGGTAGTGCCGCTGGCGCACACGCCATTGGGCTTTCGCGTGGTCATCAACGATCAGGTCTATGGCTTGATCTACAAGGATGAGCAGCCAGGGCGTCTGACCATGGGTAAGCGCTATGAGGGCTTTATTAAGGAAGTGCGCTCTGATGGCCGTTTAGATGTCTCGTTGCAAGAGGTAGGTCTGTCGGGTATTGAGCACGCCGCGCTTGATATCTTAAAGGCGCTCTACTATCGCAAGGGTCACTTTGACTTCAATGATAAGAGCGATCCAGCGCTGATCGAATCGACCTTGCAGCTGTCCAAGGGCAAGTTTAAGAAGGCCTTGGGTATGCTCTACAAGCAGCGCTTGGTGGTAATCGGTGAGAGTGACGTCACCATCACCGACGCAGGCCGTACCAAGATGCAAAATGAGCTCGGTGCTGCCAAGCCAACTCAGGTTGCTGAGGTCGCTGAGCCGAGCGCAATTCCTGATGAGCAGGGGCACTCGGGTGATCGCGTGGTCGAGGACTTGCTCGATATGCGTTCGGTCTCGTCGCGTCAAGCGGCACACGCTGCGGCTTTGCAGGTCACCGATGACAAGCTCACTGAGCGCAGCAAGGAGCGCTTAGCGCAGGTGGTTGCCGATGCTGTGGACACCGGCGAGGGTGAGGCTTAATTGAGCTTAACTGAGCTTAATCCTGAGGTAGTGTCGTGATCGATTTTGTGCTTGATATCTTTGGCTTCTTGCTCAAGACGCTCATCGTGGTGGGCGTCGTAATCCTCCCGCTGGTGGTTTTGCTCCTTTCGGCGCGCAAAAAGGACAATAAGGGTGATGGTTTAAACGAAGGCGTCTCGAGCTTAGTCACCGTTGACTTAAAAAAGCTCTTTTTAAAGCGGCATAAGCTCATGACCAAGAGCGTCAAAGCCGCCGATCCGGAGCGGGCGCTGCAGCGACGTGAGCAAGACGTAGGCTTAAGTGAGGGCAAGGCTAAAAAGAGCAATAACAAGAAGGCCCTTAAGAGCAAGGTACAAAAGGAGCGCGAGGAGCGCAATGAGCTGATTAGCACCATTGCCGCTAAGCGTGAAGCCGGGGAGTTTTGCCCACGCAACTTGTTTGTGCTCGACTTTCGTGGTTCGACCAAGGGCCATGAGTTTAAGGACTTGCGCCTTAAGATCGACGCTATCTTAGAGGTGGCCGATGAGCACGATGAGGTGATCGTCAACCTGTGCTCGCCAGGCGGTTTGGTCAATAGCTACGGTCTTTGTGCCTCGCAGTTAGAGCGTCTGCGCTCACGTAATATCTTCCTGACGGTCACGGTCGATGAAGTGGCAGCCTCAGGTGGTTACCTTATGGCTTGTGTCGCCAATAAGATTGTGGCGGCACCTTTTGCCTATGTGGGCTCGATTGGCGTGATTGCGGGCATCCCTAATTTCCGCCGCGTGCTCAATAAGTACGACGTCGATTACGAACAGATTACCGCCGGTAAGTTCAAGCGCACTCTCTCGGTCTTTGGTGAAAACACCGAAGAGGGCCGCCAAAAGTTCAAGGAAGAGCTCGAGGCGGTACATGAGCGCTTTAAGGAGCAAGTGCTGCGCTATCGTCCACAGCTTGATGTAGCCAAGGTCACGACCGGCGAGCATTGGCTGGCGCTTGATGCCAAGGAGTTAGGTTTAGTTGATGAGATCGCTACCTCCGATGAGTACATCGCAGGGCGCGTGGCCCTCACCGAGGGTGCTGCGCTTAAGATCAAGCGCAAGAAGACCGATAAGCGTAATCTCCTGCAAAAGTATTTGCCTTTCTTGGGCCGCAAGGGGGCGCTGGCAACGGCGACCCGTGCTGAGCTTGAGGCCCTCGATGAGCCTTCCTTCCTGCACTTAAAGTAGGGAGGCAGGGCTCTGGAAGCGGCGCTTGTGGCCAGGCTTTATGAGGCGGGCCTCGAGCTAAGGCGGGCCGCGAGCTGAGGCTGGCTTCGAGCTGAGGCTGGCTTCGAGCTAAGGCTGGGCGCGAGCTTGAGTTTTATTTTGTTTAGGCTTTTTGGGCAGATCACTGATACCCTGATTGAGGATTGCTATGGGTAAGTCATTAGTTATTGTGGAGTCGCCATCCAAAGCCAAGATCATCAATGGCTATTTGGGTGACAACTACATCGTCAAGGCCAGCGTTGGCCACATCCGTGACCTGCCGGCTGGAGCGACTAAGACCGGTACGAAGGCCGCCACCACTGGTAAGCGGACCCGTCAGACTGAAGAGCAAAAGCAAAGTGCCCTCTTTACCAAGATGGGTATCGATCCGCTCAATGGCTGGAAGGCTGATTATGAAATCATGCCGGACAAGACGGATGTGGTCAGAGAGCTCAAGAAGCTCGCCAAAGAAGCTGATGCTATCTACCTGGCAACTGACTTGGATCGCGAAGGTGAGGCCATTGCTTGGCACTTAAAGGAAATCTTGGCCACCAAGGATAATGCTGGTAAGCAGTTCTGGCGCGTCAAGTACCCAGAAATCACCAAGAATGCGATCAAAAAGGCCTTTGAGCACCCTGAGCAGATCAATATGGATCTGGTCAATGCCCAACAGACCCGCCGTTTCTTAGATCGCGTCGTGGGCTATATGGTCTCGCCGCTGCTGTGGGAAAAGGTCGGTCGTGGCCTGTCCGCTGGGCGCGTCCAATCGGTGGCAGTTGAACTCATCGTCGATCGCGAGCGTGAGATCAAGGCCTTTGTACCGCAAGAGTATTGGACCATTGCGACCAATAACTTCACCCCAAATCAGGAGCTGATCACCTTATCCTTGGCCACCAAGGGTAAGTCCAAGGTCGTGATCAACAATGCCCAAGAGGCCAGCGCCATTGTCACTGAGCTCAAGCAAAATGAGTTCGTGGTCTCGAAGATCGAGTCTAAGAACGGCACCGCTCATGCTCCGCCTCCATTTACCACTTCGACCTTACAGCAAAGCGCCAACCAGCGCTTAGGCTTCTCGGTGAAGCGCACCATGGTGGTAGCTCAGCGCCTCTATGAGAGCGGTCTTATCACCTATATGCGTACCGACAGCGTTAACCTGTCGCAAGAGGCCGTGGATGCCGCGCGCAAGCTGATCAAGGAACGCTTTGGTGAGCAGTACTTACCGGCAGAGCCTAACCGCTATCACAGCAAGGAATCGGCCCAAGAAGCGCACGAAGCGATTCGTCCGTCCCATCCAGAGCTGACCACGCTGCCACCAAATATCGATAACGATGGGCGCCGTCTCTACCAGCTCATTATGGATCGCTATTTAGCCTGCCAAATGAATGAGCAGCGCTATGTGACCCGCTCGGTCACGGTCGCCTGTGGCCCGTACAATCTGCGCGTCACCGGCCGTACTGAGACCTTCCCTGGTTTCCGCAAGGTCTTAGGCGGTAAGAGCGAAGATACATTGATTCCTGAGGTCAAGGAAGGCGATATTCTGCCGCTCAAGGAAGTGCTGCCAAGCCAACACTTCACCCAGCCCCCAGCCCGCTTCTCGGAAGCATCCTTAGTTAAGGAGCTGGAAAAGGACGGTATTGGTCGTCCTTCGACCTACGCTTCGATTATTGCCACGATCCAAGATCGCGGCTATGTCAAGCTCGAGCGCAATCGCTTCTTTGCCACCAAGATGGGCGAGATTGTGACCGACCGCCTGCGCCACAGCTTCTCTAATCTCATGGACTATCACTTCACCGCTTCGATGGAGGAGTCCTTAGATGAGATTGCCGCCGGTAAGCTCAATTGGATCAAGCAGCTCGATACCTTCTTCGCTGATTTCAGTCAGCATTTAGAGCGCGCTAAGCTGCCGTACGAAGAAGGCGGTATGCCGCTCAATCGCTCAATTGAGATCGACTTGATGTGCCCAACCTGCCATAAGTATCACATGGCCGTGCACTCAGGCCGCACCGGCAATTTCTTAAGCTGCATGGGCTACTCCGATCCTAATGTTAAGGCCAAAGATCGCTGCAAGTGCACCATCAACTTAGTTGAGGTCGAGGACGTACCGGTCGACACCGAGATGGACGAGGCCGCCGAGACTAAGGTCTTACTTGAGGCCAAGCGCTGCCCGAAGTGTGGCGCCAAGATGGACGCCTTCCTCATCGACAAGCAGCAAAAGCTTTACTTATGCTCGAACGCCCCGATGTGTGATGGCTACATCCGTGAAGTAGGCGATTTCAGCAATAACCCAGCTTGGGGGCCGGTCATTACCTGCGAGAAGTGTGGCAGCGATATGGTGCTGCGTGAGGGCCGCTTTGGCAAGTACATGCAATGCACCAACGAGGCGTGCAAGAACACCCGCAAGATTCTGAAGAATGGCGAGGTGGCACCACCACGTGAGGATGCGGTGGACTTACCAGAGTTGCCATGTGCCAAGAACCCAGAGTCGCACTACGTGCTGCGCGATGGTGCTTCAGGCTTGTTCTTAGCCGCGCACAACTTCCCTAAGGTCCGCGAGACTCGCCCAGTCTTAGTGTCCGAGCTCAAGCGCTTCCGCGATCGCATTTCGCCTAAGTTCTATTACTTAGCCGATGGCCCTGAGACCGATCCTGAGGGCAATCCAGCTGAGGTGCGCTTTAGCCGCAAGACCAAGACCCAGTACTTGTCCTCGACCACGGCTGAGGGTAAGGCCACTAATTGGTCTGCCTTCTATGACCCGAACACCCAGCAATGGGTCCAAGGCGAGCGTCCTACGAGCACGGGGCGCGGCCGTACCAGCACCCGCGCCAAGAAGGAATAGCGTCCTGACAGGACTTGCGTTCCATCAGGTCAGCCCACCATCAGGCCTAGCCTTCAATAAGGGCTAGCCTGTCATCAGGGCTAGCTTGCCATCAGGCATAGCCTACGGCGTTTTAGCCATTAACCCCTGACAAACCCCGAGCTTTAGCTTGGGGTTTGCCCTAATTAGAGAGCAGCGCTTGTGACTGAGACTAATCTGCGCACCATTTTCTATGCCTTGCCCTTGCCTTTGAGCAATCCTAGTATCAATGCGCGCTTAGCGGGCCTGGCGCTGATGAGCATTGGCGATGGCTTAAGCTTAGATGCTCCGAACTTCAAACGTCTCATTACCTGTAAGCTGGCCGATCACGCCTTAATTTCGCCTTCGTACCTGCTACGTCAGGGCATTGATCCTAATAATTTGCAGCATGGCTTGACCGCTCTCAATTTCATGCGCGAGCTTGAGCAAGTCTTAGCTCCTAAGCCGCAGGATATCTTGGTGACCTTTGCCGCGCGTCACTTGAGCGTGTACAACGCGATGGCGCTGCAAAACTTCTTTGAGCCGAACCTCTTTGCGCGCTTCCCGATCTTAGTGGATCTCAAGGTGGCCCTTGATACCTGCTATTACTTTGGGACCACGCGCGTGAAGACGCGCAAGAGCTTACCTGAGGCGGTGCGCGCCTTAGGCTATAGTGGCGGCGTGGACAATAAGTTAGAGCGCTTAGACGCTCTGTACTTTCTCTATAATTACCTCAATCGCCATGACCCGAAAATCATGGCCTTTATCCACAGCAGCCTAAGCAAGCGTATTGAGCTGGTAAGAAAGGCGCCTTTCTTGGTCTATATCGATGAGGCGCAAGGTCAACTTCACCTTATTAAGGTCTTAAGCCAAAGTGCGGATGGCCGCTTGGTCAAGGCAGTGGTAACTGACGGCGCCCAAGATAGCGTCCAGGTCATCAATCTTGATTTAGCCCCACTTATCGCCCCAACCGGTATCTTGACTCAGGAGCGTCAAGTCGAACTCAAATTTGACTTAGCGGCGCTCAAAGCGCGCCTCGATCAAGTCGAGGTTAGTGAACTGACCGCCACTACCGCTATTACTCCAGAAGAGTTGCCGTTCTATGACGCTTTTAGGCAGAGCTTAAGCGGCGAGGAGCAGGCGCAATTTGAGCGTCTGATGAGCCATGATGTGCGCCAAGAGAGCAATCTCACCGCCTTGTGTAACCCAGAGACGAAGCTGGGGCAAATCACCATGTGCTATCTTAATGAGAACTTCCCTAAGGCGCTGATGGCAGGGGAGCGCAGCTCCTATGCCCGATACTGTCGGCGCCTAGCGGAAAGTCGCAGTCGAGCGCTCTTACAAGAACTGCGCTATTTAGTCGATCAGCTCCCTGAAGATGATAGCAAGCAAGGTGAGCTCTTAATGCGCATTACCAGCTTCTTTTAGCTGGGGCTAACTGTTGAGAGCAATTAGTTATGGCCTAAGACCTTGCGCTCGTAATTGGTGTTGACCCCGTGGAACAGGTTGACATTGTCCTTGCCGTCGCGCATGCCTTGCTGGAAGTTGGCCATTTGCGCGGCAGTGTAGCGTGCAGCGCGGGTTCGCATCGTGCTTAAGTTCGGGTACTGGGCGACCTTGAAGTCCTCAATGAGCTGCATTTCTTCGTCACTTAAGGCAAAGTCCATGACCTTTTCGTCCACGGCGATGAGCCAGCCGTGTAAATAGGACTTAACCTGCTGGCGCATATAGCGTTGATGCGCGGCCTTGATATTAGGGACATTCGCCCAGACCGTCTTTAAGTCGACCTCAGCTAGGCGCATGCTTGGGAAGTCGTTGTAGATATCTTCGAGCAATTCTTTTTTGAGCTTAGCTAAGAACTCCTTTTTAGCGATCGCGGCTTGGCGGGCCAGCACGGTAAAAGCGTAGGTCGCACTTTCCACGCGCGCTAAATCACCTAAGAAGGTGATCGAGGTGATGCGATCGTTCTTGAAGTTGAAGATATTAGCCACACCAAAGGCGCGGGCGATCATATTACCTAAGCGGCTGTAGAGCTGACGGTCGCGCAGAATCGTCGGAATTGCCTCGGTCTTTTCACCCATCGAGCTAAAGGACACATCACGCTGCGAGACTTTATGCTCTTCCATCAGTTTTTGCGCGCGCGATAGCGCAATCGCAGCCTCGTTCGGGTTAGAGCTTTGGGCCAACGCCAAGAGCTTGGCGATTTTGTCCATGATACGTGCTTGTTCGTCGTTGTTTTGCATAGCAATCTCAGGTGAATTAAGCCGACAAAGGCCTTACCCCGAGGAGTAAGGCCTTCAAGAAAAAAAACAATGAGGCTAGGGTTCTTAGCCTTGGGTCAAGGCACTGAGCCTTAGGTTCAGGCCAGATGCCTTAGGTTAAGGTTCAGAACCTCGTAGTCATCAGCTAGTCTTGGACCAGGCTAGTTAGCCTTTGAACTGATTTTGCTCACGATCGTACTTGTAGCCTAAGTCCTTGAGGCGCTTCTCTAAGATCGCTTGATCGATCTCATGAGTTGCACACAAATCTTCCAGACTGCTGTAGTGGTCACGCAGTTTCAAATTAACTGCCGAGAGCAGGATATAAGGATCCATGGTCTCGTAGCGGGCAAAGATGTTCATCACACCCCCAAAAAGCGCCAATCTGACTAAACCTACCCCAATGGGCAGAATTAAGCTTAGCGCAATTTGGGCCAAATGGGGGCACAAAATTTGTGACGGCGCTTAATGAACGCTGACCTTGGTTAAATGAATCCTGACCTCTGGTTAATGAACGCTGACCTTTGCTTAGTGAACGCTAACCTTAGCTTAGTGAACGCTAACCTTAATGGCCTCACGCATCGCCTTAGCTTGAGCCACCGCCGTGTCAACGTCAGCGGCGCGTGAGAGCATGACGCCCATACGGCGCTCGCCGTGGACTTCTGGCTTGCCAAAAAGACGCAGGGCGCTGTGAGCGCCACCGGCGGCTAAGGCTCCATCGATGTTCTCATAGGTGATCGCGGTGCCGTCACCCTCAACTAATAAGGCAGCGCTGGCACTAGGACCAAAGAAGGTGATGTCACCGATTGGCAAGCCCAGTAAGGCGCGGACGTGCAGCGCAAACTCGCTTTGATCTTGGGAAATCATCGTGACCATGCCGGTGTCATGTGGGCGTGGTGACAGCTCCGAGAAGATGACGCGCTGGCCTTCTGGGGCGTGTGGGCAGATGAAGAGTTCAACGCCAAAGATACCGTGACCACCTAAAGCGGTGACGACCGTCTTGGCAATGTGCTCAGCAGCAGCTTGGATGTCGGCAGGTAAGTCCTTGCCTTGCCACGACTCGTGGTAATCGCCATTGACTTGGTGATGGAAAATTGGGCGGCAGAAATGGATACCATCGCAGGCGCTGACGGTTAAGAGGGTGATTTCTTCGTCAAAGCGTACCATGCCCTCGACGATGACTTCCGCCTCGCCACCACGGCCTTCAGTGCAGGCCTTGGTCCAAGCATGCTCAATGTCAGCCTCGCTCTTAATGGTGCTCTGGCCCTTGCCCGAGGAGCTCATCACTGGCTTCATGATGCATGGGTAGCCCACTTTAGCGATATTAGCCTTAACTTCTTCTAAGGATGAGGCAAAGAAGTAAGGCGAGGTTGGCAGCCTTAAGGTTTCGGCGGCTAAGGTGCGAATCTGCTTGCGATTCATGGTGGTAAAGGCGGCCTTAGCATTAGGCACGACCTTTAAGCCTTCCTTGGCCTCAAGCTCCATTAAAAGCTCAGTGGCAATGGCCTCAATCTCTGGGATGACCACATCCGGCTTGACCTTTTCAATTAAAGCGCGCAGCGCAACCGGATCCTTCATATTGATGACGGCCTTTTCTTGCGCCACTTGCATCGCCGGAGCGTTATCGTAGCGGTCGCAGGCGACAACATGCACGCCCAAGCGCAGTAACTCAATGGCGAGCTCTTTTCCTAATTCACCTGAGCCTAAGAGTAAAGCAGTGGTGGATCTTTGCGTGGAGGTATGAAGCTGAAACGACATGTCAATTCCTTGCGACAAAAGCCAGGGCAGAGAGCTGCCCTCATAATAAAAAAGCACGGCAATTATACCCCACCACACGCAAACACAAGCAAAAGCGCATAAAAATCGCATTTTGGCCGCATTGGTACGATTGTCTAATAATTATTCAAGATCGGCATAACTCGCGCACAGTAAGTTTACGTACATAAAAAGGTGAAAAATTTTTCAAGCGCATAAACCTAGGTGGAATCAAGCTTGGAACCCCAAATGTCGCAATTTGAGCGGAGGCAAGAAGCGGCAATTTTGCGCTAGTGCTTGCGCCACATGTTTTACTGAAGATACAGGCGTTGTTTGAGCAACGCAAAAGCACTTGCATTAGCCCGCTAATGGCTCAGGTCATAGCGTGGGCGGTGCAAGTTGGTGGTGCGCACGGTTAAGCCCAAAGGCCACGGACCTAACTTGACGCCCAAACCTCCCCATAAAAAAGGAGTTTCTATGTCAAACTATGATGGTCTGATGACCGCACATCCTGCCGCCGCAGAGTCCAGCTCCACGCTGGCGCTCAACTCTGCTTCCACTACAGCTCCAAGCTCCGCAGTGA
This sequence comes from uncultured Anaerobiospirillum sp., assembly GCA_944392765.1. Classification (GTDB taxonomy): domain Bacteria; phylum Pseudomonadota; class Gammaproteobacteria; order Enterobacterales; family Succinivibrionaceae; genus Anaerobiospirillum. The sequence continues at coordinate 5,016 of CALXXU010000039.1, read as the reverse complement.
ACACCACTCCAAGCTCTGCAGTGGACACTGCTCCAAGTGCCGCAGTGGACACCACGCCCAGCACTGCTCCAAGTGTAGCGCAAGTACGCGCCGCCCAGCGCAAGGAATTGCAGCTCAAGCGCCAAGCCCATGCGACCACTGGTGTGATGGAGCAATTCCATGCTGCTCCTGCCGGGCGCGAAGCGGTACCACAGCCTAACGCTGCAGCCCGCGATAAGGCCGATGGTTTCTATCCTTGCTCTGGCCCTCAATTCACCTTCTTGAAGAAATATTTCCGCAGTACGCAGGTGCAAGAGGTCGTAGCTGAAGATGGTGCGGTCTTACGCGTCACCTTCAAGCCTAACACCTTAGATGAGGCCTTAAAGCTGGTGCTTGCTTGTGAAGCGCTTAAGCCTAATCAGCGCGGTCTGTTCTTAGATCAACTGCGCGATTATTTCCTGGCCCCCAATGGCTTAGGCCCTAAGGATCACCAGAAGACGCGTGCTTTGTTAGAGGCATTGGCGCCAAGCCATATCCTCGCCTTGGCTCAAAACCTCAATGATCCTTGGTGGCAGGCCTTGCTTCAGGAAGCTCAAAGTGCCTGGGGTGATCCTAATGAGGCAGGATTATCGTGCTGTGAGTTCGAGATCCCAGCTAAGCCAAAGGCCGAACATGCTGTCAAGCTCATTCAAGCCTTAGGTGAGCGGCGTAAGTTCTGGCCGGAACTGTTGCGCTTTTTGTGTGACGACCTCATTAAACCTTTGAGCATCTGTCAGCCGAGCAAGCTTCATGATTTTATGGAGTACGTCAAGGCGCTGCTCAAACTCAGCTCCCAGGAGCTGCTGAACCAGTTTATGGAATTAAGCCAGCGTCTACCTCAGGACTTTAGCTTTGATGCCTTGATCCACCCAAAGGAGTTTGCAGACGCCGACTGCGACATGCGTAAGCGCCTGCATGCGACCATGATTGCTCCAAAGGCCAGCAAGAAGTCAAGCAAGAAGTCGAGCTCCAAGCAGTCTTCAATTAAGAAGGTTGCTGCTAAAACGCAGCGCAAGTCCAACGTTGCTCCAAGCGTAGCCCCAGTCAGCACTTCAGCCAGCACCGAGGCAACTTCAGCTCCAGTCGCTGCTACTGCGATCAGCACCGAGGCAACTTCAGCTCCAGTCGCTGCTACTGCGATCAGCACCGAGGTCACCTCAGTTCCAGCCGCAGCTACTGCGGACAGCACCGAGGCTACTTCAGTCCAAGCCGCAGCTACTACGGCCAGTACTGAGGCAACTTCAGCCCCAGTTGAAGCTACAGCGCCCACCCCGGCAAGTGCCACGGTCGCAGCCGCGCAGGGTGAGCCCGTCAAGCTCGAGTTAGAGGCCTTCATGTCATTTGATGAGGACGATGAGTCCGTATCGGCTGATGACGATGCATCGGATGCGACTTCAGTCGATGCGGTGTCAAATGCTGCGGTGGCCACTGTTCCGGTAGAAGCGGAGGTTGGTACGCCTGGTGTAGTCGGGCAAAGCTACGAGGTGGCCTTTGACTTCTCCGGGCTTGAGGCCCAGGGCTTACTGCCTAAGCGTTCGGGCAAGCGTGTCAAGACCCACGAGCTTAAGCGGGCCCATAAGCGCTTTAACAAGCAGGTGCGCAAGCAGCGTAAGATCGTTCGCCGCCGCAAGTAGGGGGTGACTTTTGCGCCAAACCTTCATTCTAGGTTTGAGTCCAAAGCGGCTTAAATCCAGAGTGGTGCCGATTGGCGCAAGAGTCTGGCGCGAAATTCTTATTCCGTGTATCGTTAGAGCGGCACATCTTTAGCTTGCTTTAAGCTAGGTGCCGCTATTGCGACACGTATTGGGATAAGTGCTGAGGCGTCAGAATGACTGACACTGGCGCCTGCGTAGCGCCTGGAGTGGCGTCAGAGCATTGGTTGGATGGAGTGTTAAATCATGTTAAAGATCTTAGCTGATCAAGCGATTCCAAACGCAAAAGAGATTTTCTCGACATTCGGTGAGGTTGAGCTTAAGTATGGTCGCGACATTCAACCGTGCGATCTGCAAGGCGTGGATGCCTTGATTGTGCGCTCAGTGACCAAGGTCAACGATGAGTTGCTGGCGCAAGCTGATAAGCTGCAATTTGTCGGCACGGCCACTGCTGGCGTTGACCACATCGATATCCCGGCCCTAGATCGGCGCAATATCAAATTTGCGGCAGCTCACGGCTGCAATGCGCGCTCTGTAGCCGATTACGTGTTATGCGTTTGGATGGTGTTAGCGCAGCGCTATGGCCTTGATTTATCTCAGATGTCGATCGGCATTGTGGGTATGGGCCACGTCGGCGCGCGCGTCTATCGCCGCGCACAAGCCTTGGGCATGAAGATCGTGTGCTCAGATCCAATTCGTACCCACGAACTTAAGACCTTGATTGACTCCATGCAGGATAAGGCTAATCCTGCCTTTGGCGGCAATGATGTTAAGCTGGCGGCAGTCCGTATCTTAGCGGAGGGCGATGCCCGCCTGTGCGATCTCGACCTGGCCGACCCAGAGCTGTACGATCACACCCTTGAGGAAGTGTTGGCCTGCGATATCGTGTCTTTGCACGTGCCGTTAACTGAGCGCAGCCCAAGCAATATTTATCCGACCTTCCATATGATTGGCAAGGAACAGCTGGAGTCCATGCGCGATGGCCAGATCTTAATCAACACCTCTCGTGGTGCGGTCGTCGATAATCAGGCTCTCTATGACTTGTTAAGTGCGCGCCCTGGCTGCATCCATGCCTGGCTTGATGTCTTTGAAAATGAGCCTAACCTCATTGTTCCTGACTTAGTTCAGTACTTAGAGGGCAGCACCGCCCACATTGCAGGTTATGCCTTAGAGGCTAAGAACCGTGGTACCGAAATGGTAGCCAAGGCCATGATTAAGGCCTTGAATCTACCTTATCAGCTCAATGTGCCGCGCGCTGAGAGCGATATTGCCCGTATTGAGCTCAGTCCAAGTGCCGTGGTCAACTATGACTTATTAAGCCGCATTATCTTTAGCATTTACGATGTGCGCCGTGACGATAGCCTCTTCCGTACTAAGTGCTTTGATGGACCTTCCTTTGACCAGCTGCGCAAGGAATATCAAGAGCGCCACGAGTTTGATACGGTCAAGATCAAGACTACTACCCCAGAGCAGCTGCGTCTGCTCTATCGTTTAGGCTTCAACATCCAGGTCTAAAAGCGGTATCGAGGGCTATTCAGATCTAAAAATGGTATCGAGAGTTTAGGGGCGCGCTTGCTCTCAGGGCCTCATCTCGGCCTTAGGGTGGTAGTTGCGCGCGCCGAGGGAAAAGGCCTGGTTGCACTCTGCCTTTGGGTGCTAAAAGCTTAACTGTGTCGATCTCAAATACCTTTGCAGCGGCTGCCTACGAGTTACTGGGATTAAGCGACTAAATTGCGGAGAGCCTCACAATAGCAAGATTTGTTTGCGCATTGCGGCGGGCTTGGGGTCATAATCGGATGAGCTGACTAATCTCAATTGATGGGCCGTTGTTGGCTTGATCCCTGATGAGAGGTTGAGTTTTTTGTTTGGATTTGTTTGAGGCAGTTATGGCAGCTCGTATTATCTTAAATGGTACTTCCTACCACGGTAAGGGCGCTATTAGCGCTATCGTTGATGAGGCCAAGGGCCGTGGCTTCACCAAGGCTTTCTTGTGCTCCGATCCTGATTTGCTGCGCTTCCATGTCACCGATAAGATTACCGCTTTGCTCGAGCAAAACGGCATGGCCTATGAGATTTACTCCAACATCAAGGCCAATCCTTCCATTGAGAATGTCCAGACGGGCGTAGCTGCATTCAAAAAGTCGGGCGCTGATTACATCATCGCGGTAGGTGGTGGTTCGTCGATCGATACCGCTAAGGCCATTGGCATTATCATCGCCAATCCAGAGTTTGAGGATGTGGTCTCGTTAGAGGGTGTCGCCCCAACCAAGAAGCCATGCGTCCCAATCATCGCAGTCCCAACCACTGCTGGTACGGGCGCTGAGGTCACCATCAACTACGTCATCACCGATCCAGATAAGAAGCGCAAGTTTGTCTGCGTTGATCCACACGATATTCCAGTGATTGCGATCATCGATCCAGACATGATGATGTCGATGCCTAAGGGCTTAACCGCTGCTACCGGCATGGATGCCTTAACCCACGCCATTGAGGGCTTGATCACCAAGGCCGCTTGGGAAATGACCGACATGTTCCACCTCGAGGCGATTCGCCTCATTGCCCACAATCTGCGTGATTCGGTCGAGGGTAAGGAGAGTGGTCGTGCTGCGATGGCCCTAGCTCAATACATCGCCGGTATGGGCTTCTCCAATGTCGGCTTAGGTATTGTTCACTCGATGGCTCACCCATTAGGCGCCCTCTACAATACGCCACACGGTGTCGCTAACGCCATCATCCTGCCAACGGTCATGGCCTATAACGCTCCAGCTACCGGCACCAAGTACCAGTTGATTGCGCAAGCCTTTGATATCGACACCACCGGTATGACTCAGGAGCAGTACCGTCAGGCAGCAGTTGATGCCGTACGCAAGTTGGCCCAGGACGTTGGCATTCCATCTGACTTAAAGGAGATCGTCAAGCCTGAGGATGTCGAGTTCTTAGCCAAGTCGGCTTTTGCTGATGTCTGCACCGGCGGCAACCCACGCGATACCTCGGTTGAGGAAATTGCTGAACTCTATCGCTCGATGCTCTAAGCGTATTGAGTGACCGCGCTACCACGTAGCTATAATGGGCTCACCGGCACGGGGCTAAGCCTCGGTGCTGGTGGGCCTGTTTTGACTAGTGGTAGATTTGGATTGGATGACAAAACGCAGAAGCTTCCATCGCCTAGCTTGTGAGCTGAGTTAGAACTCACTATCCTGCGCCAACCTGCTCTGCCTCAAGCTTGTCTCGGGGCAATATCTGTTTTGCTATGCAAAGCGAATCTACCACTAGTGAAAAATTTGAAAAATACTGCGGGGAAATAAAATCTAGCGTTCACTTTGTTTAAGTTTAATTAACCTGGCTA
>CALXXU010000038.1 GCA_944392765.1 uncultured Anaerobiospirillum sp. | reverse complement strand
AGCGTAGATGGTTAGCCTCCAAAAGCTAGCCCAAACTTGCACTATTTTGATGCGTCAATTAATTTATAACAGCTCCCTATGCTCCACTATTGCTCAAATTAGCCAGTAACTTTGCTCACTTAGCCACCCCAGACGCAAGCAAAGCTTCAAGCTAAGCTTAATACCACGCTAAGCTTGGACTCCGCCCTAAACTCTGTGCTCCTAGCTGAGTTTGAGCGCCGTTAAGGCCTCAACGAACTTCGGATCGTGATGATTGCAAAAGAGGCTACGGCGCGTATCGAGATTACGAATCAGTTCGATCTCGGCCGGGGTCAGCTCAAAATCGAAGATATCGATATTTTGCTCCATATGCGCGCGCGAACTGGACTTAGGAATCGCGACAATACCACTTTGCACTAAAAAGCGTAACGCCACCTGAGCGACATTCTTGTGGTGCTTAGCGCCAATCTTCTTGAGCACCGGTTGATTAAAGAAATCGTTTTTGCCCTCAGCCAAAGGCCCCCAAGATTGCAGCTGTACCTTGTACTTATCAAGGTATGGGCGCAAGGTCACCTGCTGCTGGAACACGTGCGTCTCCATTTGGTTGACCTGCGGCTTAACCTCAAAGAAGTTACACAGATCGACCAAGCGATCAGCAAAAAAGTTCGAGACGCCGATCGCGCGGCACTTACCTTCTTTTAAGGCGCGCTCGAGCGCCCGATAGGTGCCGTAATAATCGCCAAAGGGCTGGTGAATGAGCATGAGGTCAAGGTAATCGGTATCAAGCTTACGCAGGGACTCTTCGATCGAAGCCATGGCCGCCTGTTCACCCGAATTGGAAACCCAAACCTTCGAGGTCAAGAAGATATCAGCACGCGGCACGCCCGAGCTTTTGATCGCACGGCCCACCGCCTCTTCGTTATCGTAGGCTTGCGCGGTATCGATCAGTCGATAGCCCACGGCCAAAGCCTGTTGTACGACGCGCTCACACTCCAAGTGATCGGGGATTTGGAACACGCCAAAGCCCAGTACTGGAATGCGTACCCCGTTATTTAACAGCAAATGTTGCATCGCTCCTCCACCCCTTAGCTTGAACTAGGCACAGCCTCACCCCATTATAGGAAATGACGGCCCTAGCTTGCAGCATAAGCCCCCAAAATGCCGCGCAAGCCGCAAAATTGTTGGCCCCGCCACAAAATTGCGCATAGTGGGCCCGCCCAATGGGCCGCACCACACCCGCCCTAAGGGCCGCACCGCACCTGCTCCCAGCCGCGCCCGCCTCTAGGGCCGCCCCGCACCCAGCTCCCCAAAGGTGCTGCCCTAGGTGACCGGCCGCACCTGCCGTAAAAATGCGCATGCCTCAGGTGCATTCACCCGAGGCATGCGCGCCCAGCAAGAGCTAAGGCTTTAATCTGGGCGGTAGATCTTCACGTTGTGGTGGCCGCGCTCCTTTAACTCGCGCGCCTGCATCGTGCTCATCACGCCTTGATCGCAGAAGAGCGCATAGGTCTTGAGCTCATCGAGCTTCTCAAACTCGGAGGCGACCTTGTAGAACGGCAGCTCAATCACCTCGTGACCCTCTACCTTAAGCGGTGCCTTAGCTGCGTCATCTGGGGCGCGTACGTCGAGCACTACGTCGTTTAAGCCTAAGGTTGAGACCGTCTCGACTTCAACTTCGAGCTTGGAGGTGTTCTCAGGGATCTCCTTGATCTCCAGGAAGGCGGCCTTCTCTACCGCATCGGCCACCAGGTCGGAGTCCATCTTGGCCTCTTCTTCCTCGACAAAGGCGCGCGTTGGGCAGACGTTCGGGTGATCGGAGATAACGCCGCAGTACTCCGGCATGCTCTCAGCAAAACCCGCCGTGCCGATGGCCCAGGCCTGATCCACGATGTCCTGCTTGTCCTCCATCACTAAAGGACGCAGCACCACCACGTCGGCGGCGGCATCGATATGGCCTAAGTTGGTGACGGTCTGCGAGGACACCTGGCCCACGCTCTCACCGGTGATCAAGGCCTCAGCCTTAATGCGCTGAGCGATCGCCGAGCCCACACGCATCATCATGCGCTTTAAGATTACGCCCCGGACGCCATGGTGGGTGCGCTCTAAGATCTGACCTACGATGCGCTCAAACGGAATGGTGATGAACTTGACGCGGTGGGAAGCTGCATAGCGATCCCAGATGAAGTAAGCCTCTTGCTTCACGCCTAACTCATGGGCGGTACCACCCATGTTAAAGAAGAGGTAATTGACCTTCATGCCACGGTGAATGGCCTTATAGGTCGAAACGCCGCTATCAAAGCCGCCCGAGATTAAGGATAAGGCAGAGCCCTGCGAGCCGACCGGATAGCCGCCCATACCCTGGTATTTGTGGGTGATGACAAAGGCGCGATTCTGGTCAATCTCGATGTCGATCTGAACGTCCGGGTGATTTAAGGACACACCTGCATTCGGGTAGTGCGCCTTGAACATGCCACCGACCATGCGCTCGACCTCTTGGGAGGTAAAGCTGTGGTTGCCACGGCGGCGGACACGCACAGCAAAGGTCTTACCCTCAAGCGCTGGGCCATAAATTGGGCCTGCCACCGCAAAGATGTCCTCAAAGGTGGTGAACTCAAACTCCTTGACCTCAAGGAAGGAGTGAATGCCCGGCACGCGTGAGAGCTCACGCACGGCGAGAGCTTGGGTCTTTTCAGACTCATCATCCCCGCCCACCTTAACGATAAGCTTATCCCACTGGGCCTGCACCTTAATGTCAAAGCCGTGATGCTGCGCCACATTAAAGAGGTTTTGCATCAGCACCTTGATCAGGCGGTTGCGCACTGGGCGGCTCTTAATCGAGATTTCAGGGAAAAGGCGGAGAATGAATTTCATAGCAGCAAAAAAAGAACCTAGGAAACCAACAAAAAAGCGCGGCTATCTTACACTAAACGGCTCATTTATGCGAAAAGACGCGCTACCAGGTGGCAGTGCGTCTTTTCCCCAAAAGATTAGCCTAACAGGCGCGGCGACTATTTGTCGTCGTGGTGATGGCAGTGGTGCTCACCATCCTCATGATGGTGGTGACCGCAGCAGTGATGCTCGCCGTCCTCGTCATCGTGGTGGTGATGATGATGATGGCAGCAGTGGTGCTCGCCGTCCTCATCCTCATGATGGTGGTGACCGCAGCAGTGATGCTCGCCGTCCTCGTCATCGTGGTGGTGATGATGATGGCAGCAGTGGTGCTCGCCGTCCTCATCATCGTGATGGTGGTGACCGCAGCAGTGATGTTCGCCATCCTCGTCATTGTGGTGGTGACCGCAGCAGCAGTGGTGCTCGCCTTCCTCTGAAGGGCAAACGCCATCGCGGTGGGCGTGGCCGTGAGCGATTTCTTCTTCGGTAGCCTCACGGACCTCATCGATCGTGCCGATGAAGTTTAAGGTCTTACCAGCTAATGGGTGGTTGCCGTCGACGGTGACGGTGGAATCGGTGACTTCCTTGACTACGACCAGACGAGGACCTGCGGAGGTGTCGGCCTCAAAAGCATTACCCACCTCAACTGGGAAGGTACCGAACATCGAGCGGTCGATGGTCTGAACCAGCCCCTGATTGAACTCACCAAAAGCATCCTTAGGCTCTAAGCGCAGGGCAAACTCAACGCCTGCTTCCTTACCTTGTAAGGCAGCCTCAAGGCCTGGAACCAGATAGCCGTGACCGATTAAGGCTACTACTGGGCGCTTTGGATCGGTACGACCGACGACCTGACCCTCTTCGTCCGTTACAACGTAAGAAACCGTAACTACCGTGTTATTTGCAACTTGCATAAGTTCTCACCATCCCAAATACGCCCCCCAACCAAGCAAACTGTGCAGGAGCGTCTAAATCCTTGATAGCCCCAGACCAAAGCTGGGCGCCCATGGTCGTAAGGACAAAGAGCACTACGGCCCGTTTGCGATTATACACGATGGGCCCAAGTCTTACGCCCAGCGGCAAATTACTCTCACTTAGCCTGCTAAAAACAACACAGCCCAGAACTCAAAGACAACAAAGCCCAGTACTCACAGAGCGCTGGGCCGGGCATGATACGCATATCCTCTTATGGACGGGCGGCTAGAGCAGAACTATCGTCGCCTTCGGAGCTTAAGTGCTGCAGCGCTTGGCTGATTGCCATAATCTGCTTAGGCACTTCGGTGTTTTCAAAGCACTTGAGGTTGTGAGCGCCGTTTTGATCGTAGGCAAAGTACTCACCCTGCGCGTTGACCGTAAAGCGGGCGCATGGGTCTTGGGCCTGCTCGCCCTTAGCGGTAATCGCGATAATGTAACCCTTAGGGTCAGCCTTGACCGAAATGTCATAGAGTGCCTTGAGGCGCTTGGAGAAGCGGTAATTGCACCCGGCATAGCTGGAGTTGATCGTGCCGCAGGAATTGAAGTAAGCCGCACTGTCTAAGAGCTCAACTAAGGCGGCACGGCGGTTCTTTAACAGCTGCGCCTTGAGCTTGTCCTCATCGGAGGATAAACCCAGCATTGACCAAAAGCCTGATGGTTGTAAGGTGACATCAAGCTCCGAACGCGCCAGGGCCACGTGCGCGGTGCTCAAAGACGAAGTGGCAGTAAGGCTGCGCTCGCCTAAGGTAGCGTTAGTGCCATTAGGGGCGATCGCTAAATGCGAGGAGACCGGAGCTGTAGCGCTAGACAGGGATGGGCCCACAGCCGTGGCACTGACAGATTGCCCGACCTGCAAGGTACCGCTGACCCCTTGGGTCAGCTGATCTTGCGGCAAGGCCTGAGCGCTGGTTGCATTCCCACCTGCTTGCGCGAGCTGGGCCGACTGAGCATCTTTACGCGCACCGAGTACCAGTCCTTGCGCGACTAAGCACAGCGCCAAGACAGCAAGACACGCCGCGCGAAAATAGCACGGGGTGCCATCGTTGTAACGCAACGGCGCAAATCTAAAACGCGCCCAAAAACTCCGGCCTACCACAGCGACCTTCCCTCACAAGACACCAAACGCATCCTACGCTCCACCGTTAACCGCCAATCCTTACGGCCAGAAAAGAGTCAGGCCAATGAACTATACGCCAGTACTCTTTTGGGGGTGGGCAAGTGCGACAGAATCAGAGCTTGCACTAAGCTCAATTCTGCATAAGAAAGCAATTCCTCAACAGGGATAAGCATAGAACGATCCAAGCGTGAATCAGCTCCAAACAATACCCCAGTTCACATTATTGTAGCAAGCCCACATAGATATCCAACGCAAAAATTGCTAGTTACAGCACCATTTACCCAAAAGTGCCCACAATAGCCTTTAATCTTTGGTAAGTTGACTAAGAGGACGCTGCTCAAACAAGGCAGAGCAACTTTGACCCAAACCATGGGAGGTGCACAGTGAGCTTACAAAATCTGGCGTACTGGTACGCTCTGGCTTTTATGCCCGGCACGGGCAAAGGGCGTAGTAATAGCTTAACCACCGAGCGCAGAAACAATATTTACATTGCCGCATTCCAACATGAGCCGCGCCTGTCCATTGTCGAGCTCTTTGAGCGCAAAGAGCTATGGCCTAAGCTCGGGCTCACCGCCGAAGAATGCCAAGCCTTCACCCAAGGTTATAGTGAGCTTGCTAACTACTCATTCCAAATCGAGCAATGGCTCAATCAAGGCTACGAGCTCATTCCTTTTCATGACGCGCGCTACCCCAAAAGCCTCAAGACCAACTTAAAGCGGCGTACCCCTACTTTGCTCTTTGCCAAAGGCAATGTGGAGCTCTTGCACCAGCCTATGACGGCTATCGTGGGGTCACGTGATGCCAGCGCAATTTCGTTGCAGTTCACCGACCATATTGCCCAAAAGGCGGCGCAATCAGGTCAGGTGGTGGTCAGTGGCGGCGCCAAAGGTGTAGATCAACGCGCTCTTGAGGCCGTGCTGACCTGTGGCGGCTCCAGTGTCGTAGTTTTAGCCCAAGGCATAGACACTTTTCAGGCAGGCTTCAAACAGTATTATCAGGCCATCGTAGCGGGCAAGCTATTAGTAATCAGCAGCTATGCTCCGACCGATCGTTGGAGCACTTGGCGTGCGATGGCGCGTAACAAGCTCGTCTATGGCTTGGCAACTCATACCTACGTCGCGCAAAGTGGTGACTCAGGCGGTACGTGGGAAGGCGCCAAAGAAGGGCTGCGCGCTCAGCGGTCCATTTTTGTCCGCCAGCCTGAAGCCAACGAGCTTTGCGCCAATAACCAACTCATCGCCCAAGGAGCCCTGCCCGTGGATCTTTACGGCAATGAAATCGAGCTCCCAATCCTGAGCTAATCGGCCGCACCCCACGCGCATAGCCTCTAACAGCTTGCATCAAGCAACGCACGCTTGGTCGGTCCCAGCAAAAAAGCCCAAGGTCAAAGAACTTCTCGACCTTGGGCTTTTTGCAAAATATGCAACACAGTGACCTAGGCTGCTGCGTCCTTAGGCTCGAGGTGGCGCTTGGTGCCTGCCTGGACGGCCTTTTGATTGAGATAAGGGTAAGCGTACATCTTGAGGATGCGCTCTTGCAGCTGCTGAGGGTAAGCGTGAACACGCTCTAAGAACTTTTGCTTCTCCTCGGCGGTAACGTCCGCGACGTCCTCATCTGAGGCTAAGCCCAGCTCGTGCGCGACAATGAGCACGCTGGGAAGAGCTCTTTGAGCGCTATTCGCAGTTGTGTGATGTGACAGTACTACGCAATTAAAGACATCAATACGTTTACATCAAGAGGCCGCTGGACTCCAAGCATCACTGCCAATTGCGAGCATTGGCAATGATATTGGCCCACAGGCCTGGTTGCTTTACCCCAATTAAAAACGGCTTACCGTGATTACCTTCAAAGCTGAGCATCACACCATCGCTGAACGGCTCAAAGCTGATAATCTTGTCATAGCCGATTTTACGGGTTGCCGCATTGCTCTGGAAAAAGATGTTGTAATTGGTTGCTAAAACGAAGCCAGTACCAAGCGAGGTTTTAACTTGGTGACTTTCACTGTAACCCGATGAGCCACCTACGCGATAATAAACGCCTTTTGCAATCTTAACACTGACACCACGGTTACCTGAGTGGTACTCACGAACAGACTTAGTCGAGAAAAACTCAACGTTTCTCTCTCCCCAGATTGGAATCTCGTTTTTGCCCAACATAACCGGATAGTCAGAGGCATCAATAACTGGATCAGGATTAGCTTCTAATAAGTCGCGAACTAGGCGAGCAATTTTAAAGCCCTCTGCTCTATCTGCCTTAAGATAGTTAATTCCAGTTCCACACTTGGTCATGACCTCTGTCATGAAGGCTTCTTCCTCTCGACTGAAGTACTGATCATCCACCATAGAGAGAAGCCACCAATCAAAGTACTTTTCGATCAGCTTGTTGAGCTGAAGCTTGCCTGCTTGCACTCTTTTGAGGCTCTGCAACGCAGCAACAACAGCATCAGGCGAGACATTGTTCTTGTACTGCAAGAGGATTGTTTTAATCAGCTTTTCCTCATTCCACTTTGAGGTATCAACAATGGCCCCAGTTGAATCGGCAAAGGAGCCATCATCCTTCAGCGCAACAACAGCTAAAGCCTGATTCTTCTTTGCATCTTTAGCAAGGCGGCGAGCTGTCGCAGAATTTGAGCCTTGCCCTTTCTTTCTGAAGAAGAAAAAGTAGACAGCTACAGCACAAACGACAAAAATCCAAAATGCACTTGAATCAGAGCTCGTCTTGTTTGCTGAGCTCTCTGTCTGTTCTGCAACCTCTTCGGCCCAAACGTATAAGGAGAAAGGAAGTAGCGCGAGAAGCGCCAAAAGTTTTGATATCATCGAAGCAACTCCGAAACGAAACACTACAGCAATTTTACTCCATCATAGAGTTGCTTTTTATGGCCTAAGATCACAAACTTTGATAAACACTACAATTTAATTAATTCTAAATAAAAACAGAAACTCTAAAATTAATGCATATAAATCACAATTCGGGTTACGTTATTTTTATCTAGATAGTACGCGATGCTCCCCACAAAGTACTGACCAATGGCGCATACATCCTGATTGTCAGCCAAAGTACTGAATACCGGTGGTCCCAAAATGCAAAAAGCCCAAGGTCACCGGACTGCGTGTCCTTGACCTTGGGCTTTTTTCAAAATATGCAGCACAGTGGCCTAGGCTGCGTCCTTAGGCTCCAAATGGCGCTTGGTGCCAGCAAGTGAAGACTTTTGATTAATATAAGGGTAGGCGTACATCTTGAGCACGCGCTCTTGCAGCTGCTGCGGATAGGCGTGAACGCGCTCTAAGAACTTCTGCTTTTCCTCAGCGGTGATGTCCGCGACCTCATCTGCTGTAGCTAAGCCCAGCTCGTGGGCGGCGATGAGCACGCTTGGGAAGAGCTCGTAGTGCTGGTAGATGAAGTCATCGATGAGCTGCGCCAACTCCTCGGGCGTGCTAAAGCCCTCGGTAATCGGCTGACCGGCGACAATGGTGACGTGCCCCTTGTAGCCCTTGATGCCCTTGACGATGCTCTTGATGTCCTCGAACTCGCCCTTGTGATAGACGCCGTTGTTGCGCGCCTTCTCATCAAGCTCGTGGGCTTTCTCGAAGTCGTTCGGGTCAAACTCATAGTTGATCGAGACCGGCACGATATTGAGCTTGCTCATATACGAGGCAAAGTCTTCTTTTTGGCTGCGCCCGTACATATAGATCATCTTGAGTACGGATTCCTCGGTGCGGTCATCGCCGTTCTTGGCGCGGCCCTCACGCTGAGCAATCCAGATGCAGTGCCCCTCTTGCAGCGACAGGCCCATGTATTGGGACAGGTGCGTGACTTCCTTTAAGCGCTCGCGCGGCGAGGCCACAGCGCGCTTAACGATAAAGCTCTTATTAAGGCGCATTAAGGCGGTAGCTGCCGGCATTCTCAGCAGATTGTCGCCAATGGCGATCCGCAACGTACGATGGCTCTTGGTGTGGAGCGCAAAGTCGATAAAGGCAGGATCAAGCGAGATATCGCGGTGATTGGAGATAAAGAGATAGCTCTTATTAGGATCTAAGTTATCAAAGCCGCGATAGGTCAGGCCATCGGTGGTATTGGCGATCATACGCTCCATCGCCTTGGCCACCTGCATCTGGAAATCCTGGATCGTTTTGATTTGAGCCAGCTGCTTGTGAATGTAACGGCGCACAAAGAAACGCAGCACCGGCCTTAACCACTTACTTAAAGTCGGAAAGCGCAGACGCACAATACCGGTGATTAAGGATTCATCTTGGGCAATTTTGGCCAGTTCCTGAGGTGCTTCGTCATCACGACATGGGCGGATGTCATCAAAGATGGCATCCTCACTAGACATAACTGGGGTTTTGTCCTTGAGGACAGTGTCACTCATTGCAGGCTCCGCAATTACCCAAAATAACTAGAGCCAGCACTGAGGTGGCCAGCCTAGTTCCATCAACCAAAATCACAGAAAAAATCTTGACAATTTTACCACTAATGTCAGCTAAAGGGAAAAGCGCGCCCGCACCTATGCCCTTAGGCCGCAATGCATCGCACTCCGAGGCGCCCAACCTAGATGTTAACTGGTGCTGCCCGTCAAGGGCGCGCCCAGAGGGTGGTCGCTGCAGGTAACCGTTAGGGTGGCCGCTGCCGCTGGCCACTTGGAGTGGGGCTTTGGGGTGCTGATTTTAGTGGGCCTGATATGACTAAGCCTCCTATGGGCTTACGCCCACAGGAGGCTTAGGTCTAGTTGCCCCTACAGGGGTTGTTAACTAGCTCTTAGGCGATTGGCGAGGAGAGGCCACGATAGGACTCAAAGCCCTCAAATAAGCTTGGCTCGTTCTCACGTAACTTAGCTAACATCTCGCGGGTTACTAAGACGACACCGCCCTCAGAGCGATAGAAGCGCTTAGCGTCGAGCTCAGCATTCTCACCGATGATTAAGTTACGAGGTAACTCGCAACCACGGTCTAAGACGACCTTGGTTAAGCGGCAGCCACGGTGAATGACGCACGAAGGCAGAACAACGGCCTCATTTAAGGAGCAGTTGGAGTGGACGCGCGAGTTCGAGAACAGAACCGAGTGGCTGATCGACGAACCGGAGATAATGCAGCCAGCCGAGCAAACCGAGTTCATGACAACCGAAGAAGCGCCGTTGATGTCTTGGACATACTTGGCAGGTGGCAGCTGAACTTGGTGGGTCCAAATTGGCCATGTGGTATCGTAAACGTCCAGTTGTGGCTGAACTGCTGCGATATCCATGTTGGCTTCCCAGTAAGCGTCGATCGTACCGACGTCACGCCAGTAGCACAGCTCTGGGTTGCCTTGGTTGCGGATGCACGATAAGGCAAAGTCGTGAGCGTGAGCCTTGTGCTCGCGGACTAAGGCTGGAATGATGTCAAAGCCGAAGTCACGACGCGAACCCTCGGTAGCAGCGTCCTTTTGTAAGACTTCATAGAGGAAGTCAGCATTGAAGACGTAGATACCCATCGAGGCTAAGCTCTTGGTCTCGTCGCCTGGCATTGCAGGTGGATCCTTTGGCTTCTCTAAGAAGTCAGTGATCATGCTGTTGCTATCAACCTGCATAACGCCATAAGCCGAAGCCTCACTACGTGGAATAGCGATGCAAGCAACGGTAACTGGGCAGCCGCTGTTGATGTGATCCATAACCATTGCGGTGTAGTCCATCTTGTAGATGTGGTCACCGGCTAAGATTACAATGTACTTAGGGTGGTGGTTACGGATAATGTCGATGTTCTGGTAAACAGCATCAGCAGTACCTTGGTACCAGTGCTCTTCATCAACACGCTGTTGAGCTGGCAGTAAGTCGATGAACTCGTTGAATTGGCCACGTAAGAACGACCAACCAGCCTGGATGTGACGCAGTAAGGAGTGGGACTTGTACTGGGTGACTACACCAATACGAGTGATACCGGAATTGACGCAGTTGGACAGGGCAAAGTCAATAATTCTGAACTTGCCACCAAAGAATACAGCTGGCTTAGCACGACGATCGGTTAACATGTGCAGTCTGCTGCCACGGCCACCAGCAAGCACCAAAGCTAACGTTTGCTTGGCCACATCACGTGCGTTTTCCATAGAACCTCTTACTTTTCTCAAACAAGAAAACCTAACTAGGTAACATCGCACCTCAATCTGCCCAGGTGCTCACCCACTCATCGCTCGCTTAACAAAGGCTTCTTGCCTTCGGCTTCTTGCCTTCAAAGCGACACCAAAAGCACTTGCAGACTCTCTAACTACAAGTGCAGCTCAATCACGGCTTCAGTTGTTGCCCAACCTTAAGCCGTCCTGATGGGTACATCTGCCGTAGCTTGGTGCACTGTCAAGTTCTACCTCACAGCGCAGGCGATGTCACACACTAACTGCTTGCGATTGTGCACCAGCAAGCCTTATTTCGCTATGAGCAATGCTGGCTTTTGTGAGAGGTCTCAAACTTAATTGTAAGCGTTGCCAAAAAGTGGTTAAAAGGGGGGCAAGCGGCCGTGGCATTGGGTTTGACTCAATGTGCCAACTTGATCACAAGCTGGCACAAGTAGGTAACATTAAGCTACACGCTGATATCTAGGCGCTTCCGTGCTTTTGTAAACGTTTACATTATTTATACCTAAAAGCATGGGGCGGCCGCAGTGGGATCGATCCCCTCCTACGGCGTGCCCTGTAAGCGCTTGCTGGCGCCTTGCCCCTATTAGCAGCGTGCCTTGCCTACGTTTGCTGGCACGTTGTGCGCGGGGGCAGCGGCTGGTAAATGCTTGTTGCAGGTTGGGTGCGTTATGCCCCAAAAAACCACTACCATGGCGCTAATCGCCTAAAATAGAAGTTGGTACAGAGCTGGGGGCTCCATGTGGGCGGTCCGGCCCTATGCTTCATGGGGGCGGCCCGGCCCTATGCTTCATGGGGGCGATCCTGCCCTATGCTTCATGGGGGTGGCCCGGCCCTATGCTCCATGGGGGCGGTCCATGCCCATGCCCCATGCTGGTGCTGGAACTTGCACCCCCGCACACCGGTCAATTACTGTGCTAATTATTTTTTGGTGCTCGCACGACTTTTTTTAATCAAGGAGATACAGATGCGGATCGGTATTATTGGCCCGATGGATGAAGAGGTAACCCTACTGCAAGCCGCCTTTACCATCAATGAGACCCAAACCATTGGCGGCCGCACCTATCAGGTCGGCACCTACCACAATCACGAGGTGGTCTTAGTTAAGTCAGGTATCGGTAAGGTCTGTGCCGCTACCGCTGCCACCGTCCTGATCAATACCTTTAAGGTCGATGCCATCGTAAACTCCGGCTGCGCCGGTTCGATCAGCGACAAGCTTCAGATCGGCGATCTGGTGCTCTCCGATAAGCTCGCCTACCAAGACTTCGATCTGACGATCTTTAACTATAAGAAGGGCCAAGTCCCAGAGTACGAGCAATACTTTATTGCGGATCATGCCTTGGTGGCCAAGGCCGAAGCGGTTGCCGCTAAGCTCAAGCAAGAAGGTCAGTTAAAGCAGCCCGGCAACGCTCTGCCTACCATTGTCACCGGCACGATCTTAACCGGCGATCAATTCATTTCACAAAAGGCCCAGAGCCTGGCGATGAAGGAATTTTTCCCTGAGGCCTGCATGGTGGAGATGGAAGGCGCGGCCGTCGCCCAAGTGTGCACCGACTTTAAGATCCCATTCTTGGTAATTCGCTCGGCCTCAGATACCGCCAGTGGCACCAGCCCAGATGATTTTGAAAAGTTTGTCCAGCTGGCCGCTGACAATAGTGCCAAATTGCTCTTGGGCTTAATCGACGCCCTCTAACCCACTGCCGCCCACACGCCTTAGGAGGTGTTATGACTTTTTCAACCAGCATGGAGCTGCCTGACATCACCGTGGTGCTGGGGACGGCCTCCGAATCGATCTTCGATCAAGCCTATCAGCACTTTAATGAGCAAAGTACGCCGCGTGACGAGCAACCGAGTGCGCCCGCGCCCTACAGCGCGCCGTACGATCGCGCGCCCTATGATCAGGCGCCAAACGACTCAGCCTTAGAGCGCGCCTCCCAGGCGTTCGCGCAGCGCGAGACTAATGCGCAGACCGACGCAGGCCCTGGCTTTAACTTAGACCAAGTTGATGTCGGGCTCTTGGTCAGTGAACCAAGCCTAGTGTTGGCGCTCGCGGTCTTAATTGAGATGCTGATTCCGCTGCCTAAGAAGCTCAAGCTCAGCGGCTTGTCCTCGGTCTTTGCGGGTCTGGCGCGCAAGGTCAATCGCACCGGCTTTAGCAACCACCAGCGCGCCTTTGCTGGAGTGATGCTGCCGACCTTGATCGTGTCGGTGCTCTTATTTCTAGTGCTGACTTTAGACTTGATTGCCGGTTTTGACTTGCTCGTTGCCTTAGTGGTGCTGGTCTTGGTCCTCGAGCTACGTTTTGCCCAAGAGGGCAGCGTCCCAGTGGAGCGCGCCTTACGCGAGGGCTTTAAGGACAAGGCCAAAGATCTCTTAGCCCCGCTGGTGCTGCGTGAGACCGCGATGCTCTCGGAGCTGGGTATTGCCAAGGCCTGCGCTGAAAGCGCGATTTTGCGCATCTTCAGTGGCTGGTTTGCCGTCATGGTCTGGTTCTTAATCGCAGGCTTAGAAGGTGCGGTGGTGATGCAGACCATCACGATTTTAGCCCGTGAGTACAACTACAAGCTGCGCGGTAATGCCCTCTTTGGCAAGTACATCTTTCGCGTGCAGCAGATCATGCTGGCCCTGCCGGCTTTAATCCTGGTGCCGTGCCTGCTCGTTTCTAAAAAGCCGCTCCAGGCGCTGCACAGTGGCAAAGAAGGCTTTAAAGTTTACCCGGCAGCGGTTTCAGGCTTTGTCTTAGGGGCAATCGGCGGTGCGCTCGATTTGAGCTTAGGCGGTCCACGCTATTATCAAGGTAACCTGGTACGCCTGCCAAAAGTGGGCGGCAGTAACAACGCCAGCCGTGAGTCGATCCTCTATGCCATGCGTAAGATTAGAATGTGCGGCCTAATTCTGTTAGTCTGTGCCATTCTGATTGACCTTAATGTCTAGCCCAGGATGGGTGCTAAGTGGTTTCAGGGAGGGAACATGTCCAAGGATAATCCTGATTTTTCCTTTGAAGATCTGCTCGAGCAAGAGCTGATTCAAGAGGTCGATAATATCGATCTGGTACCGAAGATCAACAAGATCACTAAGATCGTCCAGGACAAGGTCGCCGCCCCGGCTCAAGTCATGGACAAGGAAATCGCCAAGATCCGCCAAGCGTCCGCCACACGTGACACCAAGGAAGAAACAGTTGATCACGTCTCCTCGAGCTTTGTGCCGCAGGTGCTGCCCAACGAAGTCCTGTCCTACCGCAGTGCTGGTGCCCAGCCATATATGCTCACCAAGCTCAAGCGCGGCGAGTACCGCGAGGCCGACTTTATCGATCTGCACGGCAAGACAGTCGAGCAAGCTTATGAGCTGACGCGCCGCTTCATTGCCCACGCCCACGACGAAGGTTTTCGCTGCGTGTTGATTATCCATGGCAAGGGTGATCGCGACCACGCCCGCAAGCAGGCCACGATCAAAAGCTATGTGGCGCACTGGCTCAAGCAAATGCCTGAGGTCATTGCCTACCACTCCGCTCCTGAGTGGAAGGGCGGTACTGGCGCCTTGATGATCATCGTCAAGAAGAGCTCCAAGGAATCCCTGCACAACCGTGAGCTGCACGCACGGCGCCGCCGCTAAACGCCGCAGGCGCCACCAAGGCGCCTCTGCTCAGACTCCCTTTCTCAGGTGCCACTCTCAAGCACCCCGGCTAAGACTCCACTACTAAGGCGCCCCCTGCTCAGGCGCCGCTCATCGGCCGCACGCCACGGCCGCTCTCACCGCGCCAGCTCTACTGGTTCTCAGCCCTGTCCATGGCGCTCAGATTCTCGCACTGCCACTACCGCACAGCGCACCGCCCTGCTGGCATTAAGCCCTAATGGCCCCAAGTCCTGCGGCATGGCCTAAGCCCCACCTAACGGCGCATTTTCCTACTTTGCACCGCAAGCCCAGTACTTTCCCGCCCTGAGCTTGGCCGCACTCTTACTTGTGGGGGCGCGCTCTTACCTAAGGGCGCGCTTTGTGGCTGAGCCTAAAGATGCGCAAGCCCAGTCGTCAGACCGGGCTTGCAGTTTAGTTGTGCGGGAAAATTCTAGTAAGCGTAGCTGAGCTCATTAGGCTTAATGAGGTCGCCTGGTTTACCGGTGAGCAAGAAGTTGTAGATCGCGTCGTAGAGGATCACGTTCTGCACGTACTTGCGCGTCTCGGTAAATGGGATAGTCTCAACATACATCGCGACGTCACGCTTTTGGGCGTCGTCCGAGGCCCATTGCGGAATCCGGCCTGGGCCTGCATTGTAGGCGGCAGCCGCTAAGACGCGGTTGTTGTCAAACTTATCTAACATCCAGCGGATATAGGTGCTGCCATAGCGAATATTGGTCTCAGGATCGGTTAAGCTGTTGGCCCCGCGAAACTTCCACTGCTCTTTGCGGGCAATATCGCGCGCCGTGCCAGGCATCACCTGCATCAGGCCGACCGCACCGGCCCACGAGCGAATCTTGTGGTTTAACATGCTCTCCTGGCGCGAAATGCCATAGAGGAAGGACAAATCAACGTCGTTTTGCTGGGCGTACTTCTCATAGAAATTGCGATAGGCAATTGGGAAGCGATAGTCTAAGGCGTCCCACTTACCTGAACTAATCACATAGTCGATCGCATAGCTGATATTGCCCGTTTGCAGAGCCCATTGGGCCATCACCATCGCCTCATGCTCCGGTGAGCGCTTGGCGATCTCACGCCACTCATAGATCGCGTTGTCATCGTCTAAGGCATAGAGCTCAAAGAAGCGCAGCGCGGCCTTGTTGGAGGCGATATCCATAGGGAAAGCGAAATTAGGCTCGATCTTGACGTAGTTGAAAGCGTAATCAAGGCCTAAGCTTTGGGCGGCGTAGAAGCCAAAGAAGCTTCGATCCTTAGCCACCTCCGCTAAGATCTCGTTGGCTTCCTTATGGAGCCCTAACTCTTGGGCCGAGCGGCCCTTCCAATAGCGCCAATTGATTGCGGTTCTGATATCTGGAGCTAAGTGGTCGATTAAGATATAGACCTTATCCCACTGAGCAAAGTAGATCGCGCGGCGCAGGCGCATCTCCTTTAACTCATCAGTCCAAGCGATCGCCGGGAGATTTTGGTCGACCCAAGCGATATCGGACTTATCATAGGAGCGCCCTAAGAAGTTGAGCGCAAACATCTGGTAGATACCGATAAGCTCGGTCGAAGACGGCTGATAGAGCTTGATAAAGCGCTCTAAATCCGCGCGTGCTGAGCGTGGAGCGATGTTAGCATAGCGCTTAAAGGCTAAGACCGCGACGCGGTGATCGGTCGGCTCATTGGTTTGAACTTGCTCAAAGAGCTTGCTCGGCTCAGCGTAGAGCTCAAGCAGAGTATCCACGCGCTCCTTAAACTCGGTGCGCTTTAAGACGTTGGCTAAGGTCTTGGTGGTGTCTTGGTAGGAGCGCTTGACGTAGGCACTCTCAAAACGCTTTAACACCAGCTTGTCGGTGAGATAGCCCTTGGCGTCAAATAAGGCCATCAGCGGTTCACAGGCCTTAGGGCGGGCGCTTAAGTCGAGGTAAACGCGCGAGGCAAAGCTAACTGCGTCTTCGTTGACGCGATCTAAGGCCCAATTGGCCTCATAAAAGCGGCACAGTTCCTTTTTCTGATTGAAGCTTAATTTGCTGATCTGAGTCTCGTCGAGACTCTTCTCACCCATCAAGACCGCCAGATTTTGGTAGTCGTGCTCCTCAGACAGGAACTCGGCATAACGCTCCTTGAGCAGGGCCGCAAGCTCATGCTGCTGCCCGCTTTGCATAAATTGCAATACGGCAGGCACCTTATCGGCGCGGACGTTATAGGCCAGATAGTAGTAATTAAGCCAGAGATTGAGCGGATAGCCTTGGAGCTGTTCGTGCTGAATTTTCAGGCCCTGAGCTTCATCGCCGCGCTTTATCGCATTGACCGCCTGGACATAGGCCTCACGCATCTTGGTGATACGCGACTTAGGCAGCGCGTTAAAGGAATCTAAGGTGATATGCTCTAAGCGCTCGTTCATACTCTCATTGAGCGAGAGCGCAAAGCTCGGATCAACGGTGCCATCAGCATTGATGCCATTGTGCCCGACATTAGTGGCCGCAAACGCACGATTACTGGAGAAGATGCCGAGGCTCACCATAGTCACCATCGCGATGATTAGCACCAGTGAGGACCCCCAGACCACAGGAGTTGAGCTCAGCTTGGACCAGATCATAGCCATAAGGCAGCTCTTAGCTGAGCGACCACTGCTATTAACATCAGTGGCGCAAGACTGAGCACTGAGCTCTGCGAGGTTCTTTGCGACCATAATGATCCCCCTGTGATCCCCTTGGAAGTTGCACCGACAAATACGCCCCTGCCTCTGCAAGCAAAGACGGCAGCCAATAAAAAAATTGGTTTGGCAACCATCACTAGCAAAATCTTGGCCGTTTTCCATATCTAGATTGGTACAACCAAAGCGCAAAAATAAGCGCAAACGCTTACGGCAAACACGCCGCTTAGTTACAGCCTGGGCGCATGACGCCGTTACCCTTTTCGACCGCCACCCGGCAGTTAAGTTCATTGGCGCGTATTTGGTGTACAGCTAAATTTTGACAAAAAGGGCACGCTCCCACCACCGCACGCCCCATTTGGGCCCGCCATTTGGGCCCGCGCGC
The DNA here is from genome assembly GCA_944392765.1 of uncultured Anaerobiospirillum sp. Taxonomy (GTDB): domain Bacteria; phylum Pseudomonadota; class Gammaproteobacteria; order Enterobacterales; family Succinivibrionaceae; genus Anaerobiospirillum. The sequence goes on along the minus strand of CALXXU010000038.1, from coordinate 11,916 downwards.
CTCGTTTTGGGCCCCCGCGTTTAGGTCTGCCTAGCGCGCGGGGTACGCCTCTAAAGCAGCAAGCCCCAGCTTTAAAGCCAGGGCTTGGTGTAGGCCGCAGGAGGCGGCACTTGGTTACTTTGTTTTTTTTTCTTGCTAGGCTAAGAAGATGTTGTAGTAGCCGACCAAGAGAATGACGAGCACTACTGGTGGCAGTACCACCTTTAAGTACCACTCCATCCAATTTGGCAGCTTCGGACCATTACCGATATTGCACTCTTCTTGATAACGCTTAAAGCCCATACCGGTCTTGCCAACGATAAAGAGCACAAAGACGATCGAGCCTAACGGCAAGATGTTGTTGGAGACGAGGAAGTCTTGGAAATCCAGGATGGTGGAGCTACCACCTAATGGATGGAAGTCCGACCAATAGTTAAAGCCCAAGATGCATGGTGTGGACAGCAGGGCTAAGAAGATCAGGTTGTAGGCCACCGACTTGAGGCGCGACAGACCAAACAAGTCCATGCAGATCGAGACCACACTCTCGAACACCGCAATCAAGGTCGAAAGCGCGGCAAAGAGCATGAATAAGAAGAAGAGCGAGCCCCAGAACCAGCCACCGTCCATATTGGAGAAGACCGTGGTTAAGGTGATAAAGAGCAAGCTTGGGCCTTGGCCTGGCTCAATACCGTAGCTAAAGCAGGCTGGGAAGATAATGAAGCCCGATAATAAGGCCACGGTCGTATCAAGAATACAGATGAAGATCGATTCCTTAGGTAAGGAGTGATCCTTACTCATATAGGTACCGAAGATCTCAATCGAGCCCTGACCAATCGAGAGGGTAAAGAAAACCTGACCTAAGGCAGCCCAAACTGCGACTAAGAAGCCTTCAGTCTTCATATTGTCCCAGGATGGGTTTAAGTAGTAGGAAATACCCTCAGCAAAGCCCGGCAGGGTAAAGGAGCGGGCGGCCATAAAGAAGAGCAGCGCAAAGAGCAGAATCATCATTGGCTTGGTGATACGCTCGACGCCCTTGACCACACCCAAGGCCACAATGGCAAAGGACACAGCTACGACCGTAATCATGCAGGTGTACATGATGTAAGGATCAGCCAAGAGGCCATTGAACTTCTCAACTGCGATCTCTTGCGTCGTGCCCGGCTCAAAGTAGCCCATGATAAAGGCAATGCAGTAGAACAAGAGCCAGCCGGTGATCACGCCGTAGAACGAGGTCAGGATATAGCTGCCTGGGATCTGCCAGAACTTATTTAAGTGCCACTTGCTGCCTGGCTTTTCTAACACTTCATAGCAGCGTGCGAGGGAACGACGCGAGGCACGACCGATCGACAGCTCGATGGTCAAAAGCGGCACGCCAATTAACAGCAAGAACACGAGGTACATGATAACGAAGATCGCGCCGCCATATTGGCCCGTGATATACGGGAAGCGCCACACGTTACCAAGACCGATCGCACATCCTGCTGCGATGAGCAGGAAGCCTAGGCGCGACGAAAATTGTTCGCGTTGAGACGACATAAAAACTCCTTTTGGGCTCGGCACCGGGCTTAATTTAAGCTCGACGTCAGCCTCTCATTTAAGCCCGAAGTTAGGCTCAATTTGAACCTACCTAGACTCGATATGAACCTACGTAGGCTCGATGTGAACCTACCTAGGCTCGAGGTGAGCCGATACAGGCTCTAAGCTTCCTTATTAACCAAAGATACCGACGTAGCCTTGAATGAACAGAGCCAAGATCACGACCGGCAAGAAGATACGGTAGTAATTGAAGGCACCACGCGGAACCTTCACGCCCTCACCAAAATTGGTCTCTTTTAAGTAATTGTCAAAGCCCCAGCCGCGCTTTAAGGTGACAAAGAGCACGTAGCAGGTGGTGCCCAATGGCAGGATGTTGTTGCTCAGCACAAAGTCGTAGGTGTCTAAGATCGTGCTTTGGCCACCTAATGGATGGATATCCGAGAGGTAGTTGTAGCCGTAGAGGCAAGGTAAGCACAGTAAGACTACGGCGATAAAGTTGAAGAGCACCGACTTTAAGCGCGAAATATTGAAAACCTCCATTGAGATCGCAATGATGTTCTCAAAGACCGCAATCAAGGTCGAAACTGCCGCAAAGAGCATAAATAAGAAGAAGATACCGCCCCAGATGCTGCCATAGGCCATATTCGAGAATACGGTCACTAAGGTGACAAACACCAGGCCTGGACCTGAGCCGGGCTCAACGCCGTAGCTAAAGCAGGCAGGGAAGACGACAAAGCCGGCCAGTACCGCAACCAAGGCATCTAAGAAGGTAATAGTAAAGGCTTCGTTGGTGAGCGTGTTGTTACGCTTCATATACGAGCCGAAAATCTGAATCGAGCCTACGCCTAAGCCTAAGGCAAAGAAGCACTGACCTAAGGCGGCCGAAAGCACGTTCAAAATGCCGTGCTCCTTGACCTGCTCATAGTTTGGCATCAGGTAGTAGGACACACCCTCAGCAAAACCAGGCAGCCAAATCGAGCGCAGCGATAAGAAGATGAGCAAGGCAAATAAGAGCAGCATCATTGGCTTATTGATGCGCTCGACGCCCTTCTCTAAACCAAAGGCACAGACGGCAAAGGAGCCTATCACCACCACTAACATGCAAATGAGCATAGTGTTAGGGCTGGCCAACAGTTCGTTGAAGATAGCTCCGGCCTGTGCCTGCTCAATTCCGACCTCGACACTACCTGAGCCCACTAGGAGGGTGTAATAAAACATCCAGCCCGTGACTAAGGAGTAGAAGCCCATTAAGACGTAATTGCCTGGAATCATCCAGAACTTATTGAGATACCACTTGCTCCCTGGCTTTAAGCTCTCAAACGACTTGCCTAAGCTCTGGCGCGAGGCACGGCCAATGGACAGCTCCATCGTCATGAGTGGCACGCCAATGGCGAACATCATAGCAAGGTAGATAAGAACGAAAATGGCGCCGCCATATTGGCCGGCAACGTAAGGAAAGCGCCAGACATTACCTAATCCGATAGCACAGCCAGCGGAAATTAACAGGAAGCCCAAACGCGATGAGAACTGTTCGCGCGCCATAAATTACAAAGTCCTTAGGAACAAATGATTTAAGGCCCTTACCTCGACGAAGTAAGGGCAGCCGTCTTAACCATGAGGTAAGGCCGAAGCCTAAGAGGTAAGACCAGAGCCTTACCTCATTAGGCAAAGGCCCGAGCCTTACCCCATTAGGTAAGACCAGAGCCCTACCTCATTAGGCCAAGGCCTAAGCCCTACCTCATTAGGCCAAGGCCTAAGCCTTAACCTGCAAAGAAGACGGTGTAGTAGCAGTTAGCGATGAGTAAGAAGATGACTACTGGGACGACAAAGCGATAGTACTGTAAGCCCCAGGATGGCATCTTGACGCCCTCACCGGTGTTGCACTCGGTTAAGAACTTATTCCAGCCCCAGCCACTCTTAGCGGTGATAAAGAGGCAGATCACCAAGGCACCAAATGGCAGGATGTTGTAGGAAATGAGGAAGTCCTCAAGATCTAAGACCGAGGAGCTGCCACCTAATGGGTGGAAGTCAGACAGATAGTTAAAGCCTAAGATGCATGGCAACGAGATCACCAGGATGACCACGAAGTTGACCATAACCGCACGGCGACGGGAGGTGGTAAAGAGCTCCATGGTGATGGCGATAATGTTCTCAAACACGGCAATGAGAGTCGACATCGCGGCAAAGAGCATAAACATAAAGAAGAAGCCACCCCAGAAGGCGCCGTTATCCATATGGCTAAAGACCGAAACCAAGGTGACGAAGATCAAGCTTGGCCCCTGACCTGGCTCGATGCCATAGGAGAAGCACGATGGGAAAATGACCAGGCCCGATAAGAAAGCCACAGTGGTATCTAAGGCCAGAATCGATAAGCCCTCAGAGGCCAAGGTGTGGCGCGAATCCATATAGGTGCCGAAGATCTGCATCGCACCAATACCGATCGATAAGGTAAAGAAGGCCTGGGCCATAGCCGCCGACAGTACCTCGATGACCCGACCCTCAATCTTGGAGAAGTCAGGCATCAGATAGTACTCAAGACCTGCCGAGACACCTGGGAGCATGCACGAACGTATAGCTAAGAAGATGAGCAGGCCAAAGAGCAGGAGCATCATTGGCTTAGTGATACGCTCCACGCCCTTGCGCAGACCGCAGGCGCAGATACCAAAGGACACCGCGACCACCGCCATCATATTGATGACCATATCAGAAGGCGAGGCCAGCATATCGGTGAACTCAGCACCTGAGGTAGCGGCATCAGCGTTGACACCAAACTCGCCGCTAAAGCCCTTAATGCAGTAGTACAAGAGCCAACCGGTGATAACGCTGTAGAACGACATTAAGATGTAGTTACCAGCGATCATCCAGTACTTGTTGTAGTGCCACTTGCCATTTGGATTTGCTTGCAGGCATTCAAAGGAACCGGCCAGGGAACGACGCGAGGCACGGCCGATCGCCAGCTCCATCATCAAAAGTGGCAGGCCAAAGGCTACCAAGAAGAAAACATAGATTAAAACGAAGATAGCGCCGCCATATTGGCCCGTGATATACGGGAAGCGCCAAACATTACCCAGGCCAATGGCACAGCCTGCGGCAATCAATAAGAAGCCCAAGCGGGTGGAGAAATGTTCACGGGTTGCCATAAAAAAGGATCCCAACCAAAACCAACAAGCCTCTCCATACGCGCTCACAATAAGCGCGGCTCAGCCTGTGCCGAGCATCAAGGAAGAAAGCAGCACGGAACTTAGCAGGGCCTAACTTCTTCATGGCAGAGCAAGAAGTACTCTTGCAGAGACTGAGGCGTAGCGGCAAGTGTACCGCGCGTGAGGATTAACCTCACCGTGCGCAGCGCCCGCGCCCCAAAATAAGCCAAACCTATACTAAGTCGTCCTAGTTTGCACTATTTTTGAACTAATTGCAGCATCTTTTGGTCACGAGCTCATAAGTACGCACCATAGGCTATCCTACGCCACACACCTCTCCTGAGCCTGCAATCAAGCACCAAAGCGCATTAGGGCAAGCTTTGGCATAAAATCAGGCTGCAACAAGTAAAGTTGCTTATTAAAGACTAAAGCCCAAATATGATCAAATGCGCTCCAAAAGGGATCACAAAGTCCCACAGTAGAGCAGCACCCTAAAACCGCCCCAAGCAGCCCCTACTACCGCGCAGCACCCTACTTTCGCACCGGTTCCTTCTGCCACGCGCAGCCCCTGCCGCAGCGCCCAATTCCGCCGCAGTGCCGGGCTCTACCGCCGGAGCCGATAAACGCACGCAGCCCTACTACCTGTGCCGACGGGCGCCAGCAAGCCCAACTGTTAGTGCCGACAGGCACCAGCCCCTACTGCTGGAGACGACGGGCGCACGCTGGCCCTACTGCCGCGCGCAGCCATAAAAAAAGCCCTGGCCCTCAGACCAGAGCTTCTTCAAAGCTTCTTGCAAGCTTATTTGAGCTAACTGAGCTTAGTCTTACTCAGCGTCAGCTGGAGCCTCGCCTTCAGCATCTTGCAGGCAGGCACGAATCGAGAGGCGGATGCGACCGTTGGTCTCGTCTACGCCTAAGACGCGCACACGAACGGTGTCGCCCACACGTAAGTAGTCAGCTACATTGTCGACACGCTCATCGGCAATCTGCGAAACGTGGACTAAGCCATCACGGCCTGGCAGGATGTTCACAAAAGCACCGAACTCGGTGATACGAACGACCTTACCGTTGTAGTCCTTACCAACCTCAACCTCAGCGGTTAACTCGTGGATACGAGCAATCGCAGCCTTGCCATCAGCCTCAGAGCAAGCAGCAATGCGGACGGTGCCGTCGTCGCCTAAGTCAATCTGAGTATTGGTGTCAGCTTGCAGGGCACGGATCGTAGCGCCACCCTTACCAATGATGTCCTTAATCTTATCGGCTGGGACATTGATTAAGATCATGCGAGGAGCAAATGGCGATAACTCAGACTCAGGCTCAGGCAGAGCGCTACCCATAATCTTTAACAGGTGGATACGAGCGGCGTGAGCGTCAGTTAAGGCTTGCTGCATAATCTCACGGGTGATACCGTCGGTCTTGATATCCATCTGTAAGGCGGTAACGCCCTCGGTGGTACCAGCGACCTTGAAGTCCATATCGCCTAAGTGGTCTTCATCGCCCATGATGTCAGTTAAGATAGCGACGCGCTCGCCTTCCTTAACTAAGCCCATTGCGATACCGGCAACTGCGGCCTTGCATGGTACACCGGCAGCAAATAAGGCTAAGGAGCCACCGCAGACCGAAGCCATCGACGAGGAGCCGTTCGACTCGGTAATCTCGGAGACCACACGGATGGTGTATGGGAACTTATCAGCATCTGGTAAGACGGCACGTAAGGCGCGCTTAGCTAAACGGCCATGGCCAATCTCACGGCGCTTTGGCGAACCGATTAAGCCGGTCTCGCCTACGCAGTATGGTGGGAAGTTGTAGTGGAGGATGAAGCGATCGGTGCGGGTGCCGGTCATATCCTCAATGGTCTGAGCATCGCGCTCGGAGCCTAAGGTGCAGGTGGCAATAGCCTGAGTCTCACCACGGGTGAAGAGAGCCGAACCGTGGACACGTGGCAGAATGCCGGTGGCGACGGTGATTGGGCGGATCATACGTAAGGTACGACCATCGATACGCTTCTCGCCCGATAAGATACGCTCACGGACGATCGAACGCTCCAGCTCAAAGAGGATGGTAGCGATCTTATCGCCCATCTCAGCCCACTCCTCCTTCATCGCGGTAACCTTAGCGGTGACCTCTTCCTTGATGGTCTCTAGGCGACCTTGACGCTCGAGCTTATCGACGATGTAGAAAGCAGCGCCGACATCCTCACGGGCTAAGTCTTGGACGGTCTTAACTAACTCTTCGTCCTCTTGTGGCTTGACCCAATCCCAAACTGGACGGTTAACCTGAGCCTTGAACGCCTCAATCTCATCGATGACGACTTGTTGCTGCTCGTGACCGTACATCACAGCACCTAACATGACGTCCTCAGGCAGGATATTAGCCTCAGACTCAACCATCACTACGGCTTGCTTGGTACCAGCGACCACTAAGTCGAGGTCGGACTTGGCCATTTCCGAGGTGATTGGGTTTAAGACGTACTCACCGTTAATAAAGCCAACACGGGCACCACCTAATGGACCATTCCAAGGCAGGCCAGAGGTAGCTAAGGCAGCCGAAGCGGCGATAATGGAGATGATGTCAGTAGGAACCTCAGGGTTAGCGGACATCACAGTGACCACAACCTGAACTTCATTGACGAAGCCATCTGGGAATAATGGGCGCAGCGGGCGGTCAATGAGGCGTGCAATTAAGGTCTCGCTCTCGCTTGGGCGACCTTCACGGCGGAAGAAGCTAACCGGGATACGACCAGCGGCATAAGCACGCTCTTGGTAGTTGACGGTCAGAGGGAAAAAGTCGCGGCCTTCTACCGCATCTTTACGCTTGCAAACAACTGTAGCCAAAACGACGGTATCATCCATCGAGGCGATCACAGCTGAGTCTGCCTGACGACCAATAGCACCTGTCTCTAAAGTAACAGTATGGCGACCATACTTAAAGGTGCGGGTGATAGGCTGTAAATTCATCAAAAATCTTCTCCGATCCCTTGCTTAATTCCGCGTGGCCCGCCGTCCAATCACACCAAAACGACATAGAACCTACCCCCTAGCCTTGATTCACCCACAAGGCTTACATCAGCCCGATGCTCAACAAACAACGAAGGGGACAGGTCTCAATCAGACGACGTCAGTGCCACAAAATTCGGCTCACCATGTGAGGTCACAGCGTCCCATCACCCACCAAACAGCCCTAGCCAGGTTAGTCCAGCCCGAACCGGGTCAGTCATGTGAGGACAGGTTCCACCAACAAAAGCGGTAACTTTGACAAAAGAAAAACATGTTCAGCGCAGAAAACGCGGCAACATCCGCGTAGGCGCTCGAGCAAAACCCTTGTGACAAGTTGACCCATAATTATAGGTGAAAGCGCCGCTAAAGGCATCTTAGTTTACGCAAGATTGTTGCCTAAACGTCATTTTCACGCCCCGGCACGCCCGGCAAGACTGGGGCCAAGTAGCAAGAGGCAATAAACAAAAGGCCTGCACGCAAAGAGACTGGAAGCAACATGTCAGCAAACCTAGGATCTGCAAGAAAGAGCTGGTCAATCAGAGGCTAAACAGCAAGAAAGCGTAGGCTCAGAGCAGCACAACCAAGGGCACAAACAGACATAAGGCCTCAAGCCCAAGGGCGCGCGGCAGTAAATGGATATGAGGCAGTGAGAAGCATGTGGCAGCAAAGGGAGATACGGCTGGGAGCAATGCGCGGGTGGCAGTAAAAAGAGATACGGCTGTGAGTAAGGATCACGCGGGCAATAAAAAAGGCGACCTAAGTCGCCCTTTTTCTCCTGAAGTGAGTCAGGAGTACCTCAAGCTATGGGTCGAACTAGCGACGGAGCTTTAACTTCTCAACGATGGCTAAGTAGCGGCTGTGGTCGCTAGCCTTTAAGTAGTCTAATAAGCGACGACGCTGAGCTACCATGCGCAGAAGACCACGACGGGAGTGGTGATCCTTCTTGTTAGCCTGGAAGTGTGGCTGAAGGTCAGCGATACGATAGGTCAGTAAAGCGATTTGAACCTCGGCCGAACCAGTGTCATTAGCGCCACGACCAAACTCAGAAACGATCTTTGCCTTCTGCTCTACAGATAATGCCATTGTGCATTGCTCCTTTGTGATAACGATACGCCCTTTCCGATCACAAACTCAGGAAGGGTAGCGGCGCGCATTTTATCACAACGTCCCTCAATTGCAAGGAAAACTCCAGGGCCCACTACAGCTTCTAAGTCCCAAGCAACCACCCGCAGCTAAAACGACTTCGTGCACTGGGGCTATATGATTTTGACCACATCCGCTCGATCCACCCGAGCAAAACCACGCTTACTTGGATCGCCACAGAAGACTAGGCCAAAGCGAGCTACCTTGGGTTCACTACTGGCATTGAGAGCATATTTGTGGTCTTTGATCTGCTGCAAAGCTTCCTTGAGCTTGGCATCAAGCTTTTGGTCATCCGCACTTGACTCAAACTTGAACTCAAAGACGATCGTGAGTCGGCGTTCAGGCAGATCAAACACACAATCGGCCCTACCACTGCTGGTCATAACTTCAAGACGCGGTTTAAGCCCGAGTGCTCGCAAGTGAAAGAAAACGTACCCCTGCACTGTGGCTTCATTATGAACCGGATAATGAACGGAAGGCAGCTCCTCAAAAAGGCTATTGAAGTGGGCCCGAATTTTCTCAGGCTCAAGGCTGGCTAAAATTGGAACCGTTTTGTTGATGTAAGCTAGCGAATAGAGCTTCTTGCGCATATTGAAAACGCGCTGGCAAAGTAAGTTGCCAAAAGCAATGTCGATCTCGCGGTTAGGGCAATTGAGGTAAAGCTCGTCACCATTGTTGAATGGTTGGCTGAACGTGAGATAACCGGCCTGAAAGAGCAAGGAATAAGGGTTGGCCTCAGGATTGATCAGAGATGACTGCATGAACTCATCATAGCCGACCACGATCTTTCCACTGCGCGAGTCATCAAGAAGCTGAGGCACGTCGATTCGATCTACCGCGTTCTTAAGCACCTGCGGCTCCCCCTGTCCATTCTCAGTGCTCCAATAGGGCTGAAGACGTGCTTCGGCATCGGCAAAAAATCTCAGCACTGACCAAGTCGAAAAGACCTTGTGCTGCTCCGTGCCATCAAAGGAGTAACCGTCATACCAATCCGACATGTCTTCTAACAAGGCATCGATTTGCTTGGCACTCACAGCTTCGGGCGTGCATCCATTAATTACTGCAGCCGAATAGCGCAAGTGATCGGCAAAATACTGCTTGAGCTCATCACGCGTATAGCCACAGCAGGCAGCAAATTCCTTGCTTACGGACACATCGGTGAAGTTGTTCACAGACATGCCCAAGTCCAGATCCTGAAAGCGGGTAATTCCGGTACATAACACACAACGGAATTTGCCTGGCGCGTCTTTGATGGAGTCAAATAGACTACGCAAAATCAGCTTACAGTCGTTAAGCTCTGTTGCTTGATTGAAGTGATGGATAATGGGGGCATCAAATTCATCAATCAACAGCACCAAGGAGCGACGCGGTATCAGCTCTAGCATGGAGCTAAACTGCTCCAAAAAATGACGCGGCTCTGACCCCAGCTTTGAAGTCACATCGATCTTGTGCTCACGGCAAAAAACTGCGACGGCATTAATCAGGTTCTGCTCAAACTGCGCTGCTGTATCGCAGTTCGAGTTCAGCTTGTGCAAATTAAGGCGCAGCACGGGATAAGTTTTCTCATCCTGCCACAGCTGCTCAATGGCCAATCCCTGAAAGAGGGAAGGATGCCCATCATAGGGCTCAACCCCATGCAGGAACAGCTCCTCTATAGTCGTTAGCAGCGTACTTTTGCCGAAGCGACGGGGACGGGTCAGAATTTGCGGTATGGTTCTGTTCGCTAATTTGCACACAAAAGCGGTCTTATCCACATACACAGAACCGTCTTGACGCAAATCTGCAAACGATTGATTAGCCGTAGGCAGCTTATTGAATAACGCGTCAAAATCCATCCTGACCTCCCGCCTCTAACCTCAAGGGCTTCTTAAGATGCATCGAACCACTCTAATTTTACAATACATAGGCAGCTTGACGCCGACTTGATGCCGCATAAAAGCAGCGCAAAAACAAGATAAAATCGCGTTTTCTCGTGCAACTCTACTGCCGCACAAGATTGAGTGTGCTGGTAACGAAACACCGCGCCAGTGCGGTCAAAAGTACAGCTCAGAAACCGTATTGACACCTGCGCGGCTAATCTAAGCTGAGTGTCTGTCCCCTCAAGTTTAAATGCGCCTACCTCTTAAAACGAAAAGCCCGCTTACGCGGGCCTTGGGGTGCTAAGCCTCGCGCCGCGAGGCTTAGCAACTGACTGACTAATAAAAATGGGTTAACCTAATGCTGTTACCAGAAGACGGAGTACAGCACAGCTAAGATGATCAGCAAGGCATAAGCACCGATGTTGAAGGCACTGCTGGTAGCAAAGACGTCCTTGGTCAGTGGGATACCATTTGGATCATCGTCGGTCTCAGAGGTGTTCAGAGTAACGAAGACGATGGTAGCGCAGGTCAGGATGAAGGTGTAGAACATCTGATCCAAGAAAGGCATCTCAAGAGGTAAGAACTTGAGGAGCAGAGCGATCGGGATCGAAGCCAAGACACCAACAATAGCACCCTTAGAAGTAGTTTTCTTCCAGAATAAACCAAGCATGAATACCGCAAGAATACCCGGAGAAACTAGACCTGTGTATTCTTGGATAAATTGGAAGGCTTGACCTATTGCACCAAGTAACGGAGCAACGAAGCAAGCAATTACAATAGCAGCCAAACTTGTGAGACGACCAATATTAACAAGCTTTGTATCAGAGGCTTTCTTGTCTATATATTGTTTGTAAATATCTAAGGTGAAGATGGTGGCCGTGGAGTTCAGCATCGAAGCTAAGGACGAAACGATAGCTGCGGCTAAGGCGGCGAATACCACACCCTTAATACCAGCTGGTAAGAACTGGGTTAACCATGGATAAGCATAGTCAGCGTGGGCATCCGATGGCATATGCGAGGTAGCCATATCACCCAGCTTAGCCATTAACTCAGGATCGTTGATGATAACGAAGGCAGCAATACCTGGGATAACCACAATGAATGGAATGATTAACTTCAGGAATGCAGCAAAGATTAAGCCCTTTTGAGCCTCATTAACCGACTTAGATGCAAAGGTTCTTTGGATAATCATATACACCGTAAAAATGTAATTTGGGCAGCCTTGCGCTGGTATGGCACTAAATTAGGGCAAAGCTCAAAAAG
>CALXXU010000037.1 GCA_944392765.1 uncultured Anaerobiospirillum sp. | reverse complement strand
GTATTATGATTTGACTTTTAGTAAAAATTTCTCGCCTGCTAGAGCTCCCATCACTATTGATGATTTAACTGATTTTGTAATTTGTTTTAAACCTTTGAGTAATGGTGGTTATGGAGAGCGTTACGAAACCTATAATGCAGTATCTAATCCTAACGGCCGTTGGCGTAAATTCGCTGCATCTACTTTCTTAAAAACAAGTTCATGTAGTCTGAAAGTTAAAGGTTGGATCTCAGCTCCTAAAACCAAGATAGAACAGCTTGACTTAGAGCAGCTTCTTGATGCGATGGAGCAAAATTTTAAAACTGGCTACGAAGCTTTGTCTTATGTGCGAAAGGAACTTGCAATACGCACGGGTCCTGATATTTCTGAAGATTAATATATGGTTAAATTAAATAATTTGCGCCGTTTGATTTTAAGAAAAGCTGTTACTGGTGAGTTGGTGGTTCAACAGGAAAATGAAAGTGAGGTTTTGCAAATAGGTCCTGAATTAGATGAAAAAGAAATGCCTTTTCATTTGCCTAATAAATGGAAGTTTGTTCAACTTAATGCTATTGGTGAAATTGGGGGTGGAGGTACGCCTGCATCTAAAGTTGCAGAATATTGGAGTGACCCAACTGTAATTTGGATTACCGCATCTGATCTCCATGCGCTTAATAGTGTCTACATTGTGAAAGGTGCTCGTTGTATTAGTAAATCAGGGTTAAAGAACTGTAAAGCTAAACTGTTTCCTTCTGGTTCACTGATTTTTACAACAACAGGAGATAATATAGGTGATTTAGCAATATCGACTCAGGAGTTTTGTGTTAATGATTCTTGCACTGTCTTTGTTCCGTTTTGTAATTATGTTGAAGTTAAATGGATATATTATGCTTTTCTTGATGCAAATAAAGAAATTAAAGAATTAGCTAGCGGCACAACAACTCCAAGGTTATCAAAAGAAGATTTTAGAAAATTGTGGATTCCTTTGCCGCCGTTAGAGGAACAGCAACGTATTATTGCAAAAATTGATGACTTATTTAATCATGTTGGCATTGTAGAAAATATGTGCCTAGAGCTAGCTGGTTCTCAGACACAACATTTACATGATTTGATTTTAGATTTAGCTTTATCTGGAAGATTGATTGGGCAAAGCTCTGAACGATCGTCAAATAGCTCTATGACAAATACATCGAGTGGAGCAGTACATTTCAACCTGCCTAAAGATTGGCAATGGACTCGCCTGGGAAATATTGTAGATATTACTAGAACTGGTTATAAGAGTAGTGCCAAGGATGATGGTAATGTAAAGTTGCTTCGTATTACCGATATTGCTAGTGGTTATATCAATTGGGCATCAGTACCATTTAGCTATGTTGATAAATCAAAAATGCCTTGCCTTGAATTACATGTCAATGATTTTGTCATCGCTCGTAGTGGCACAACGCTTGGTAAAAGCTGCTTAATAACAAAACTTGATGATCGTTATCCATGTGTATTTAGTGTTAGCTTAATTAAAGTTTCCATAAAACATAATTCCCGAATCGATATTGGGTTTCTTAAATTATTTTTTGAATCCCCAATGTATTGGCAAGGCATTCGTTCGTTGGAGCGAGGAACAGCGGTTTCTAATATAACCTCAGAGCAGTTGGGAAATATGTTGATACCGCTTCCGCCTCTTCCCGAGCAATATATGATTGTAGCTAAATGTGAAAATTTGCTCTCAAGAATTAATAAAATTCGCGCCCTTGGAGAGCTTATTAACATTTAAGCACTAAGCGCAGACTTATAGGGTAGACAGATGTAAGACTGCGCAGAGTGTTGTGCTGGAAGCTATTGCGGATAAATGGTCAGAGCGTGACCTTTGAGGCGCAAGAAGTCCGTGTTCTGGAAGCGCAGCACTAAGGCACCCTCGTTCTCGCTTACGAAGTAGGTGGCCGGAAGATTATCGGTTATGGCCGTGAGCGGCGTATTGCCCTGGAAGTAGTCGGTGGTGATGGTGCGGCTGATGATCTCACCTAAGACCTCATAGCTGGTAGGGTAGTCGATCACCACTGGGCTGGAGGCTGGCTGTTCGGCGCTTCTTTGAACGTTAAAGAACTTGGCGTAGACCGGGACGTGCGTGATTAGCTTGCTTGGGATATCACGCAGACGCGCCATCTGAATCTTGTCGCCTTGCAGCGCCGCACCGTGCTCAGGGACAAAGAGCACCAAGGTCGGCCGTCCACTTTGAGCCAGCTTTTGCTCAAATTCCTTAATCTCATCTAACAGGATTTGGGCGCGCCGCTTAAAGCTGGCGTTGTGATTCTCGCCTTGATCTCTTTTATCGGCGAACTTATTGCCATCGTGCAGCGCTACTAAGTTAAAGAGGGTGGCTTGGCGCGTGGTGGAGTCTGGATCGATATCTTTGAGGTAAGCCGCAAAGACATCGGCGTCGGCGTAGATTGGCTCGCCGTCAAATGAGTAATAACGGCTTTCATAGTTCTTTTGGCTGCTTAAGGCAGCGGTGAAGCCCGCGAAATTGCGTAATCCCTGTAAGCCTGAACTTTTCAAATTTAGGCACGGTTGAGCCAAAATCTGTAACTAGTTCAATGAAGCAATTTCTGCGTTTTGCTGATATTTAAGCCGTTTGAGCTGTTAAAAGTAGCTGTCAAAAACTTCATAATTTAACCTTTAGCAACACGTGCCTTTTGTTCGAGGCAAGAAAGATTAAATATCACTATTTTTGATGTCATTTGTCATGAGTTAAAACAGCTTAAATATGCAAAATTAGCAAAAATTACTTGTTTGAACTAGATACAATTTTGGATGCAAACGTGCCTAAATTTGAAAAGTTAAGGTGTAAGCGTGAATTTCGCCAGAATCGGTACGATGTACCGAACATACGTTTCATAAAATTTTAAAAATTCTAGCAACATTTGCCTTAAGATTAACCATTGACGTTGAAAATAACTGGCATTTTAAGTTGAGAAATGTCTGATTAATCTGTGTACCTATGGTACACCGAGAAAATTTAATATATGAAGCAGATTTATTGATGGTTATATCCTTGTCGCAAGGCAAAAGTTGCTAGAATTTTTAAAATTTTATGAAACGAATGATCGGTGCGTTGTACCAATTCTAGAGAAATTTACGTGTAAGTATAGCAAACGTCAGTGATTTTGGCCGATTAACTTTATTACAAGTACCAGGCAAAACCGCTTGTTTAAGCCGTTCTTCTGAAATTTTATAAAATTATAAAACAAAGATTTATTGGCAAAAACTAATGGCGTTTGCTATAATTGCCGAAATTGCCCGAGTGGTCCATAAAGAGCTGGTCCTTAAAGCCTAAGGCCTTGGGATGCCCAAAGAGATCGCATTGAGAATTGTATTGGTAGAGATCGCTAAACTTGCACTGGCCGCAGTCACTGCGCAAAAGACGTAAGGTCGCAGGTCCTGAGTAGGAGGTAGCACTGTTGAAGTTGGTGAAGGTGATGTCCGGCTGCAAGAAGAGCTCGTGTCCTTGCAGTTCCACCGCCGCTAAATCAGAGTGGCTTAAGGAACAGATGTTCAACAGCACAATGTCAAAGGGCAGGCTATGAAAGTGGTTCGGAAAGCCCACGCGGCGAGTACCTTCGTAGGCAAAGAACTGCTCTAAAAAGGCTGCTGCATTTTGGACGTTGGGTGCACCTACCTGCGCTAAGTTGCCAAAAGGTGAGCTGGTGCCGGGTAGGGGCGTTGGCGTTTGGGTCATCGTGTCGATGCCTACGGCTTGTGGGGCGGTTTGCGCCATGAGCTCGCGTGGGCTCGGGGTAGTGAAGTGGTTGAGCACCATGGTACCGTAGGGGGCTAGGGTGAGCCACAGGATGCCTACGATCGAAAAGGTGGTGAAGCGCACGTAGTCTTGCAGCACCAAGAACAGCACCACGACTAAGGCCGCAATCAAAAGGTAGGTGTAGTTGATGACCGATTGGGCAAAGTCCCAGATAGAGGACAGCGAAAAGTCGGTCACGGTCGCAGCATTGGCGCTAAAGGCCGAAAGGCCCGGCAGATAGCTTTGCGCATAGAGCAAGGCCAGCGCACAGGGAATGAGAATGATCGTGCGCAGGTAGTGCAGGAGCTTGAACTTGATGGGTAAGAGCAAGGCGGCCATGAGCAGCACATTGTGCAGTGGCCAAAACTCGATCAGCTGGTTTATGCCCAGCAAGAAGACCAAGATAAAGTAAACGTTCCACCACGAGAGGGCGTTGAGGGCGCGCATTACTTATCCTCCTTCTTATTTGGGGGCAACATCAGGCTGAGCGGTGACCTGTGGAGCCAACTCCTTAGGCTGAGACTGAGTACGCTCAGCTTCTACCGTTAAGTTCGCGTCTAGCTGAGTGCTGGCGCGTGCTTGCTCGGCTGGCGTCAGGACGGCTAGGGGCTCGGCTGCCTAGTCGGTTGCATTTTGTTCTGGGGTCGGGTTCTTGGCTGATTGATACCAGTTTTGGCCTTTAAAGCCGCACAGGGGACCTAAGGGGCGAAAGGCACGCTTGACCTTGAGGTGGTAGCGCAGATAGGCAGTGAGCTCGGCGCTGTGGCGGATGACTATCCAGCCTAGGGGCATGCCAATGATGAGCCCGAGGGCAAAGACGAATAAAATGTCGCTGAAGTTGAGGAAGTCGTAATGCATAGCTAAATCGGGACAAACTGAGGCTGAGTGAGCGGGCGCTGGTTGACCAGGTACGCACTTTGTCGACGGCGGCGCTCGACTTTTCCTTAAAGGCCGATCCTTCTCGTCTCGATGATGGTACCGGGTACGCGCGCTGCCTCTTTTCTCAATCGGTGTTGTGGGTTTATCTGGTGCTTGAGCTTGCGGTCTTTGGGGTGGGGATCAGCCGCTAAGGGGATAGGCGCTGATTTTGCGCTTGAGACAGGGGCGACAATCCACTAAACTGAGAGTTTAGCCTAAGCGCGGGCTCGTGCCCGGCTGCTATGTTAAGGCTTAGTTTCTACCAACTTGTTCTTGGGTTGCTGATGGCTGATCTCTCCTCTCCTGTTACTTCTAAAGCTGGTGCTGCCACGCTGGGGGCGCTGCCTAACCATGTGGCTATCATCATGGATGGCAACGGACGCTATGGGCAGAGGTTGGGTAAGATTCGCCTCTTTGGCCATCGCCAAGGCGCTAAGGCGGTATCGCGTACGGTCGAGGCCGCTGCTCGCCTGGGCATCAAGCATCTGACTTTGTTTGCTTTCTCTTCGGAGAATTGGAAGCGCCCTAAGGACGAGGTTGACGGCCTGATGGAGCTCTTTGCCCAAGTGCTGCAAAGCGAGCGCGAGCGTCTCCATCAAAATGGCATTAAGGTGCGCTTTATCGGTGACCTGACGCGCTTTTCGCCTCAGCTCAATCAAGCCATTGCCGAGTGCGAGGAGCTGACCCAGAACAACAGCCATATGATCCTCAATATCGCCTTAAATTACGGCGGACGCTGGGATATCGCTCAGGCGACACGTGCTTTGGCACGCGAGGTCGCGCAGGGCAAGCTCTCAGCCGACGCTATCGATGAGGCGCAGCTCAAGGCTCATCTGGCGGTCAGTGAGGATGTCGATTTGCTCATTCGTACCGGCGGGGAGCATCGCATCAGCAATTTCCTGCTCTACCAATGCGCCTACAGCGAGTTCTATGTCACCGACACTTTGTGGCCGGACTTTGGCCGTGCTGACCTAGAGGCGGCTTTAGCCTACTTTGCCTCGCGTGAGCGTCGCTTTGGTATGACCTCAGCGCAGGTGCAAGGCAAAGCCCGCTAACCTAGTTGCGTGCTCTTTAAGCTGCCTTTACGCGTACGCTGCGTTCACGTATGCGCTATATTTGCGCAAAGTCGGGCGCGCTAAGATGAGCGCGTTCTCAGAGCGGCGTGCAAGTTGTGCCTGCTCAGCACTGAGCTTAAAGTGAGTCGGTGCTAAGTTGGGCTTTATGATCTGATTTTTGAGCGGCCGTTGGCCGCTTTTTTGTGGCCGCGTCTTGTGAGATGGTGCAAGTTGCGGCGTTTTGCTGCCCCATAAAATTCCGGCTGGCGGTAAGATAGCTGGGTGCCGTAAGGCACAGTGTTTGTGTTTTGGTTGGAGGAGTGCACGCGATGGGCGTGAGAATAGTCACCGGCGTGGTGTTGATTGCTGTGGCGCTGCTATGGCTCTTTGTGGCAGATTACGCCATCTTTACTATGGGCGCCTTGTTCATGTACATGATCGCAGCCTATGAAATGGGCCCGCTCCTCAAATACAAAAGCCGCATTCCCTTTGTCGTGATTGCCGCGATCGCTGCAACCTTGATGTTTGTCGCCGCTCCTCCAGGTGAATATGTGGAGCCGAATGGTTTGGTTCCAGTTTATATGAAGGCCTTGGTCGTGCTTGCGGTGCCGTTTTGGCTCGTTGCGATCTACCTCGTCAAGTCCTACCCTAAGGTCATCAAGTGGCATGACAATATCGCGCTCAATACCGTCTTTGCTCTCTTGATGTTAGTGCCGTTTTTGCAGGCGATCTTGATTTGTCGCGCCACCAATTACGCTGCTAACTACTACGAAGGTGCCTACTTGCTCTTAGCGATTATGGCCTTGGTCTGGGCGGCTGACTCAGGCGCTTACTTCACCGGGCGCATGGTCGGCAAGACCCCAATGATGCCAGCGGTTAGCCCGAAGAAAACCCGCGAGGGCCTCTTGGGCGGTATCGTCTTTGCCATCGTCGTGATGTACCTGGGCAAGTACTACGGCTTCTACTCTGACTTCCAAAATCATGAACTGGCGTTCTTATGCGCCGCCTTTGGTGCCATCTTGTTCTCGGTCTTAGGTGACTTAACCGAGAGTATGTTAAAGCGCCTGGTCAATATCAAAGACTCAGGCAAGATTTTCCCAGGCCACGGCGGAATGCTCGACCGTATCGATTCGCAGCTGGCGGCCGTACCGATGTTTTTAAGCATCTACTGGCTGGTTGCAGGAGAGCTCATTCATGGTTAAGACTACCAATCAATTAGGGGCTAGTGCCACCGCCGAGCAATTAGGCCGCAGTGAGTTCTTAGGCGCCGAGAGCGGCGACCCCATCTTTTTCCAGCCTTGCGCTAATGGCCCAACCGGCGTCACCATCCTAGGTGCGACTGGCTCGATTGGCCTGTCCACTTGTGAGGTGATTCGGCACAATCCCGATCGCTTCTATGTTCATGGCTTAGCGGCCGGGCATAATGTGGCGCAGCTCTTTGCTCTGATGCGCGAGTTTCGCCCGGCGCGCGTCGCCTTAAGCGATAGTGGTGCCGCCGTCGAGCTCAAGGCCATGGTGGAGGGCGTGCGTGGTGATGAGGGCAAGGCCCTGCGCAATATCGAGATCTTGGTTGGGGAGCAGGGGGTCTGTGAGCTTGCTGGAGACGGTGCAGCCGGTATCGTAGTCGGTGCCATTGTCGGTGCTGCGGGCTTAAAGCCGCTCTTAGCCGCGATCAAGACCGGCGCACGCATCTGCCTTGCCAATAAAGAAGCCTTGGTGATGAGTGGCCAGCTCTTCTTTAATGAGGTCAAAAAGAGCGGGGCACAGGTCCTACCGGTCGATAGTGAGCACTCGGCCATCTTCCAATGCTTGCCGCGCGATTTGCAGCAAAACTTAGGCTTTTGTGACCTCAAGGGCGCGGGCGTAGCCAAGCTACTGTTGACCGGCTCAGGTGGTCCGTTCCGTGACACCCCGGTAGAGCAGCTTGCAGCAGTAACCGTGGCCCAGGCGATCAATCACCCGGTCTGGTCGATGGGGCCTAAGATTTCGGTTGATTCGGCCACCATGATGAATAAGGCCTTGGAGTACATTGAGGCGCGTTATCTCTTTAACGCTGGACCAGACCAAGTCGATATCGTGATTCACCCGCAGTCGGTGATTCACTCCATGGTGTCCTATCGCGATGGCGCGGTCTTAGCGCAATTAGGCGCTCCAGACATGAAGACCCCGATTGCGGTAGCCATGGGCTTTAGTGAGCGCATTAACTCAGGCGTCGCTCCGCTTGATTTTACTCAGGTTGGCACCCTGACCTTTAAGCAGCCTGAGCCTGAGCGCTATCCCTGCCTGTACTTAGGCATTGAGGCGAGCAAGCAAGGCCAAGCCTGTACCACCGCCTTAAATGCCGCCAATGAGGAGGCAGTCGCCGCCTTCCTACAAGAGAAGCTGAGCTTCTTGGGCATCAGTGAAGTAGTGGCGGCCGTACTCGATCAACTGAGCGGCGAGCGTGCCCTCAGCCTCGAGGAAATCTTGGCGGTTGATGCGCAGGCGCGCAAGCTGGCGCAAGCTGCGATCGTAAAGCGGGGACGTTAGGGCCAAGCGGCGGGAGCTGTTAACTGCCCCTGGCAGGCAGCTCCAGGTTTGCGGCAACGCAGTACGCGGGCAAGAGATGCTTGCTCATGCGCAGTGGTCGTGCAACTCGAACCTGACTTCCGAAAGCCAAGTACGCATGGCCCAGCATGCCGGGCCCGGCACGCGATGAGCTGTCGTTGCGGTATGCAGGCGGCATCGGCTGGGGGCAGTGCCGTCGAGCTGGGCTCACGCCGTGCACTGCCGTTGCGGTATGCAGGCGGCGTCGGCTGGGGTCAGGCGGTGCACTGGACGGCGTAAAGTGAACCTTTCGCGCCGGGCGCGGTCAATTGGTTATCTTGTGCGCTCGTAGGGGAGCGGTAATTTGGTCGATCCAAGGTGAGGATAACATGGGCGGCGCGCTCTGGAATTTTCTCTTTTTCTGTATTGTTTTGGGGGTCTTGGTGACCATCCATGAGTTTGGTCACTATCTGGCAGCTCGCCTCTGTGGGGTTAAGGTCTATCGCTTCTGTTTAGGCTTTGGCCCGGTGATCTTCCGTAAGGTTCGTAAAAACGGCGAGGAGTTCGCGATTGCTTTGCTGCCCTTGGGTGGCTACGTCAAGATGAAGGGCGAGAGCGTGGAGGTCACCGCTGTCGAGGGCTCCGCAACGGACGCGGAAAAGGCCGATCAGAAAAAGGCCGATCAGAAAAAGGCTGCTCAGAAACCCGGTCAGGGCTGGGCTAATTTAGCCTCGAACTCCTTTGAGACGGATTTTGCGCAAATTCGCACCGGCACTAAGCCTGATAGTGCCTTTAGCACTAAGTCCACGGCGGCCTTGGTGCGCGAGGCTGAGCGCGCTGCGCAAGATAATCAAGCTAAGCTCAGTGACTCCTTTGCTGATAAAAAAATCTGGCAGCGCACTTTGATCATTGCGGCAGGCCCGGTCTTTAATATCATCCTGGCCTTTTTGATCTATATCGTGATCAATTCCTTTGGTGTGAGCGCCCATTTGCCGGCCGTCGATGGTATTGCGCCGGGCTCGCGCGCCTATGAGATAGGCCTGCGCAATGGTGATTTGATCACCACGATCGATGGCCGTGAGGTCTATACCGCAGGTGAAGCGTGGATGAACCTGGGCAGCTTTGCCGGAAAAGAAGTCGATTTTACGGTCAAGTCAGACTTTGGCCGAGGCCCAGAGCGCGCCTTACAGCTGGATTTGACCGGCTTTGATATGATTGAGGATGACTTCTTTGATTACATCGGGATGGGCCAAAGCTGGGGCGAAATGGCCGCCGATGTCTCCTTTGTCGAGGCCGATAAGCCCGCCGCGCGCGCCGGGCTTTTGCCAGGTGACTTGATCGTCGCAGTGAACGGTACTAAGGTCGCCAATTTCTCGGAGGCGGTCGCCCTCTTGCGTGCCGATTTTAGGGAGCAACAGCTCAAGCTGTTAGGCCCGATCCCCGAGCAAATTACTGAGGAGTATATCGGCAAGGCGCTTAATGCCCCTTATGCCCCGATTAAGCTGACCATCGTGCGCCGTTATTGGGATGAAGGCTTGCTGCCCCCGGATCCGGCCGCAGACTTTAGCGCTACCACTGATGAGGCATTCTTTGCGCGCGGACGTGACCATAAGCTTAATCAGGCTTGGTATGACGGCTTAAAAGCAGTGGCGCGGGCGCGGGCGAGCGTGGCGCCGACTTCCTCTGAGATGTTTGAGCTCACCGTAGCGCCTAATGTGACGGTTAACGGCCAGAATGGTAAGGTGCAGCCGCATCTTGGTATGGGGGCGATTACCTTAGATAGCGCGCTCGTGTGGACTGAGGTTAACTTCGGTCCAGTGGAGATGGTGACCAAGGCTTTTCATGATACCGTCAGCGACTCACTCTTGATTTTCCGTGCCTTGCACTCTTTTGTGGCAGGCGATATCGGCATCAAGGCCGTGTCCGGGCCAGTTGCGATTGCGACCATCGCCGGTGAAACGGCGTCCTTGGGCCTCAGCTTCTTTTTGAAGTTCCTGGCACTCTTGTCGATTAACCTGGGCTGGATGAACCTCATCCCGATTCCGGTGTTAGATGGAGGTCAGCTCTTGTATCTTGCTTATGAAAAGGTAGTAGGGCGGCCACCGAGTGTAAGCGCTCAAAACTTTTTATCGATCTTGGGTTTAAGTCTGATCCTAGGTTTGACCTTGCTGGCTATTTTCAATGACATCAGCTATTTTTGGCTGTAAGTGACTTAGGCTGAGGACCAAATCCGCTCGGTTTGTGACCTAGGTTGTTTTGGCTCTCAATGACCTGAGCTATTTTGGCTATAATAGGCAATTTGTAGATCGCCTCTGAGCTTGAATAGGTCGAGCTTTGGAGGCACGAGCTCCCGTTGAGTTTTGGATTAACCATGTTGAGTGATTTGAAGCACAAACAAGGCCCTGCCTTAAGCAGCCTTGCCGCTGCCGTGATGACGCTTGCTGCAGCTGCCATTGCCCCTCAGTCGGCCTGGGCGGCACCATCTGCCGCGCAAGCAGCTATGATTTCGAGCCCGTTACAACACAGTGCGGCGGCTCCGAACTCTGCCGCCCTCTCGGGTAATGTGGTAATCCAGGATATCAAGGTGCGCGGTTTAAACCGCGTCAGCTTGGGTGCCGTTCTGCTAGCTCTGCCGATGCGCCAAGGTGATGCTGTCACTGCCGATAACGTGGCTTTAGCCATGAAGCGCCTTTATGAGACCGGCAACTTCAGCGACGTCTCCTTGTCCTTAGACGGTTCGGTCTTAGTGGTCGATGTCGTGGAGAGCCCAACCATTGGTGCGATTACCTTTGCGGGCAATGAGCAGATCCAAGAGGAAGCATTGCGTGATGTGATCGAGCAGCAAGGCCTGCGCGCTGGTGAGCCGATCAATGTGCGCCTGCTCACCCAAATTGAGCAGTCCTTAGAGGACTTCTACCACTCGGCTGGTATGTACCAGGCCGACGTCAAGCCGGTGCTCACCTATCTGCCGCGTAACCGTGTCGACATCAAGCTCGAGTTCTATGAGGGCGAGGCCGCTGCGATCGAGCAGATCAACATCGTGGGCAATACTGCCTTTAGCGAAGAAGAGTTAAAGGCTCAGCTTGAGCTGCGTGATGACGTTCCATGGTGGAATGTGATCGCCAACTCGCGCTATGACGCCCAGAAGTTTACCGGCGACTTAGAGACGCTGCGTTCCTACTATATGGATCGCGGTTATGTCCGCTTTAAGGTCGATTCGACCCAGGTTTCGATGACCCCAGATCGCAAGGGCCTGTATCTGACCGTAGCGATCAACGAAGGTGATTTATATACGATCGGTGAGTGCACCTTACAAGGCGATACCTTAAAGTATGGCCCACAAATGGAGCAGCTCATCACCTTAGAACCAGGCTCAGTGTACTCGGCTCGTGAAATCACCAATATGGAGCAGACTCTGGCCAACTTCTTAGGTAAGTATGGCTATGCTTACTCCAAGGTCACGGCGGTACCGGACATCGATGAAGAGACCAAGGTGGTCAACCTTAACTTCATGGTGGAGCCAGGCCAGCGCATTTACGTCACCAATATCAATATCACGGGTAATACCACCACCGACGACACGGTCATTCGCCGTGAGTTACGTCAGATGGACGGTACTTGGCTCTCCAACGAGTTCTTAGATGCCTCCAAGGCCCGCCTCAACCGTACCGGCTTCTTTGAGACGGTTGATGTTAAGCCACAGCGCAATGGCATCGCGGCCGATACCGTCACCTTAGAGACCACGGTGAAGGAGCAGCCAACCGGCTCGATCCAAGGTGGTATCGGTTACGGTACTAGCTCGGGCTTTATGCTTTCGGCCGGTATCTCCCAGAACAACGTCTTTGGTTGGGGTACTCGTGCCAGCCTCAGTGCTTACCAAAATGACTACCGTGAGCACGTCGATCTTTCCTATACCGACCCTTACTTCACGGTGGACAATATCTCCTTAGGTGGCCGCGCTTACTACGATAACTTCCACGGTGACGACGCCGATGTGGTCTCGTACGATAATGAGACGATTGGTCTTGAGTTAACCTCAGGCTATCCATTATCGGAAAATGTTTACGTCAGCTACTCGCTGGGTGCTACCCGTCAGGACATCACCTCGAACAAGCTCTTCTTACAGGCCTTGGATTTCTGGAGTGTGTACGCTGATGGCAATAAGCCAAACAACACCTTCTACGACTTCTCGGTCTCGGTGGGCTTATCGCGCAATAACTTAGACCGCTCGGTATTCCCAACCTCCGGTTCGCGTCAGAGCTTATCGGTCTTTGCCACCTTACCTTCGATCTCCGATCTTCAGTACTACAAGGTAGAGGCCCAGACCTTCCACTACGTCCCATTAAATAGTGGTCACGACTTCGTCTTCGCAGTACGCGGCCGTGCTGCCTACGGTGATGGCTATGGCGATGTGGACGGCTTAGACCAGAAGTTACCATTCTTTGATAACTTCTACTTAGGCGGTGATCAGTGGTTACGTGGTTTCAAGCGTAATAGCATTGGCCCACGCGCGATTTACCCAAGCCAAGATGGTGCCTATGTCGATGACAACGATAATTTAGGCGGTAACGCATTATGGGCGCTGTCCGCAGAAATTATAGTTCCAACTCCGTTTGTTTCGGAAGCTTATAAGAACCAAGTTCGCACTTCCATCTTCTTAGACGCCGGTGCGGTCTGGGATACCAATTACGACGACTACACTCAGGGCTTATCGGGCTTACCTGATTACGGCGATCCATCGAAGTTCAGCGCTGCCGCTGGTATTTCGCTCACTTGGATGTCGCCAGTGGGCCCACTGTCCTTTAGCTTTGCCCGCCCAGTTAAGGAGCAAGACGGCGACGATTCAGAGTACTTCTCCTTTGATATCGGTGGTCGCTTCTAGTTGCAGGCGTTAAGCCAGGGCCTAGGCCTAGGTGCCGCTGGCCCATCGTTGCAGATTTGTTTTGAGCAAGGGCTGAGGCCCTTGTTTCTGGGAGTTCTAGTTAACATGTTGAAGAAAGTCTTATTAGCTTCTGCTTTAAGTTTTGCTCTGCTCGGTGCCAGCGCTCAAGCCGCTGACGCTCCAGCTGCCGCCCGTACCCCAACCGTTGCTGCGATCAATCTGCCATTCATTATCAATGAGATTCCTCAGACCAAGGCCTTAGAGGAGGCCTTAGCCAAGGAGTTTGGTGCTCGTGAGCAAGAGCTGCAAAAGATGCAGCAGAAGGGCTCCCAATTAGGGTCTGACTTACAAGCTGGTAAGTACAAGGGCGACGAGCTGGTCTCCAAGCAACGTGAGTTAGCTCAGCTCCAATCTGACTTCCAATTAAAGGCTCGTGCCTTGCAAGAAGATCAGCAAAAGCGTGTGTCTGAAGAGCAGCGTAAGATTAACATTGAGGTGCAAAAGGCAATTGATGCTATCGCCAAGGAGCGTGGCATTGATTTAGTTCTGCGCGGTGAGGGCATTGCCTACACTATCCCAGAGCTGGATATCTCCTCAGAGGTCATTACTCGCGTCAGCGCTGCGGGCAAGGCCAAGAAATAACTCAAATTAAAGCAGATATGGGCGCCTGTGCGTCCGTACCAACCACGCCACGCCCAAGCTCTGCTTGGGCGTGGCTGTAACTGGCGTCAGCGGTGGCAACCGGCACAGCGGTTCTAACTGTCATACGCAGCTGTAGGGAGAGGATGGAGTGTTAGTCAAAGAGATTGCACAGCAACTGGGGGCATCATTTATTGGCGATGGTGACATCAACATTACGCGCGTGGCCAACCTCGCTACCGCGCATGAAGGCGACATCAGCTTCTTATCCGACCCGAAGTATCGCTCGGCCTTAGAGACTTCGCAGGCCAGCTGCGTGATGGTCAAGCCTGAGCTCAAAGAGCACGTCAAGGGTGCGGCGATTGTGCTCAATGATCCGTACTTAGGCTTTGCCCGCGTGGCTCAAATGCTCGATACCACGCCACCGGTGGCAGAAGGGATTGCTCCAAGCGCCATCATCCATCCTTCAGCTAAGCTCGGTGCCAACGTCGCAATCGGCCCAAATGCCGTAATTGGCGCTGAGGTCGAGTTAGGCGACAACGTCCAAATTGGCGCCAACTGCGTGCTTGGTCCAAAAGTTAAGATCGGCGCTAACACCAAGCTCTACCCGCTGGTAAGCGTCTATCATGACTGTGAAATTGGCGCTCATTGCCTGATTCAATCAAGCACCGTAATTGGCGGTGACGGCTTTGGCTACGCTAATGACAAGGGTGAGTGGGTCAAGATTCCGCAGACCGGCCGCGTCATCATCGGCGACAGGGTGGAGATCGGTGCTTGCACCTGTATCGATCGCGGCGCGCTTGATAACACCATTATTGAGTCCAATGTCATCATCGACAATCTGTGCCAAATCGCCCATAACGTCAAGATCGGCTACGGTACAGCAGTCGCAGGTGGCACCACCTTCGCAGGCTCGGTCACGATCGGTAAGTACTGCATTATCGGCGGCACGAGCGTCTTTAATGGCCATATCACGATCGCCGACCAAGTTACGATTTCGGGCATGTGCATGGTGATGCGCTCGATCACTGAGCCTAAGAGCACTTACTCCTCGGGTATTCCAGCCCAGCCTAATGCTGAGTGGCGTAAGACCGCCGCGCGTGTGCTCCATATCAATGATATGTACCACCGCCTGCAAGAGCTCGAGCAAAAGGTTGCGGCCTTGCAAGAGCATTAAGCAAGGCGCTAAGCGAGAGCGCTAGGCAAGAGCACTAAGCAAGCGAGGCCATGTCCGAATAGTGCATGGCCCTTTTATTGTCGGGCTTTTTGCCTTATTCTATTGCGTTGAAGTGGAGTTTTGGCTTCCTGCAAATGCGCCTTAGGGTCGGCCTGACAGCACAGGGTAAATCAGCTAACTGGTTTTATTTGAGCACTAAGGGCCTAAGTGACTTGCAGGGGCGTAAGGCTTAGAGTACAAAGCTCAGGGTACTAAGTGATAGTCCCAAGCTGAGAGTGCTAGGCGGTTAAGGCTCATTTGCAGTGAGCTAGGCTCCATAAGTTTTCTGGTATTTGATGACCACAGGGTGAATTGAAGTGACTTCGAGTAATGAGACCAACGAAAAGAAGACCTTAGATGTCGAGCAGATCATGTCGCTCCTGCCACATCGCTACCCGTTCTTGATGATCGATCGCGTCGTGGACTATAGCATCACCGACGAGCACAAGACCTTGCGTGCGATCAAGAACGTCTCCTTTAACGAGCCCTATTTCCAGGGTCACTTCCCGAACAAGCCAGTCTTACCGGGCGTCCTCATTTTAGAGGCAATGGCCCAGGCCACCGGCGTCTTAGCCTTTACCATGGTCGGCAAGCCAGAGCCAGGCGAGCTCTATTATTTTGCCTCGATCGATCACGCCCGTTTCCGTCGCCCGGTCAAGCCAGGTGACCAGCTGGTGATCGATGTAGAGTACTTAAAGGAGCGTCGTGGTATCGCTTCCTTCAAGGGCGTCGCCACGGTTGACGGGGTCGAGGCTTGCTCGGCTGAGTTAATGTGCGCCAAGGTTCGCACTTAATAAGCGCAGTTCGCATTAAGCGCAGTTCGCATTTAGCGCAGTTGCATTCATGGGTGGGCGGACGAGCAGCGCACTAACGCGCAGCAGTGGCTCGGTTCGCACCCATTTGGGCCCGTAGGGTTAACCTAAGCTTGCATCAAGGTGATCACGATGGCAGACAATCAAAGCAGCACCCCAGTAACTAACGGCGCCCCAGAGGGCAAGGCCCCAAGCCACGAAGGCGAGGGCTTAACGGGATCTTTAGTGTTTGACTGCAATCCTAAATTTGCAGGCGCACCTGAGATTGATCCTAGCGCTATCATTGCTCCCAGCGCCATTGTGCGCGGCAATGTGGTGATTGGTCCTGAGGTGGTGGTGAAAGATCACGCCATCATCGAAGGTGAGGTCACCTTAGGCCAAGGTACGGTGGTAGAGCCCTTTGTCGTGATTCGTGGTCCGAGCGTCATCGGTAAGTACAATCACTTCTATCAATTCGCCTCGATCGGTGAAGCCTGCCAAGACTTAAAGTATCGCGGCGAGGCCACCAAGCTCTTTATCGGTGATCACAATACCTTCCGCGAGCACTGCTCGGTGCATCGTGGCACGACCCAAGGCTTAGGCGAGACTCGGGTGGGCAGCTACAATCTGTTCATGGTCAACACTCACGTGGCCCATGACTGCGTGGTGGGCGATCACTGTATCTTCTCCAATAATGCGACCTTGGCAGGTCACGTCACCATTGGCGACTTCGTGATCTTCGGCGGCTTAGCCGCGATCCACCAGTTCGGTCGTGTCGGTGCCCACGCCTTTGTGGCGGGCATGGCCGCGTTGAATATGGACGTACCGCCTTATGTCATGGCCGCCGGTCACTATGCCAAGGCCTATGGCATCAATAAGGTGGGCTTAGCACGCCGGGGCTTTAGTGAAGAGCAGATCAGCGCGATCAAGAAGGCCTATGGTCTCTTCTACTTAAAGCACAAGACGGTCGAAGAGTCGCTCCCGCTGTTAGAGGAGCTGGCCGCGCAAGAGCCGGTGGTGCAACCATTCGTCGACTTCATTAAGGCTAACGGACGCGGCATTATCCGTTAAGGCCAATTGTCAGGGCGCACAGCGTCCTATTACAGCCTAAGACCTCAGGGCCTTGGGCTGTTTTGTTTAATCTGCTAGGAAATCCATGGCTCAAGCACATCTCTACGGCTTAATTGCGGGCGAAGCCTCAGGCGACACCTTAGGTGCCGGTTTGATGAAAGCGATCTTACGCCACGACCCTGAAGCCAAATTCATCGGCATTGGCGGTCCCAAGATGATCGCGCAAGGCTTAGATTCGCGTTTCAAGATGGAAGAGCTTTCGGTGATGGGCATTTTTGAGGTGCTGTCCCATGCCGTGCCGATTTTGCGCATCAGAGCCAAGATCACCAAGCTCCTGTTAAAGGAGCGCCCGGTGGTCTTTATTGGCATCGACTCACCGGACTTTAACCTCACGGTCGAGCGTCGCCTCAAGGCCGCCGGCATCCCTACGGTGCACTACGTCTCGCCTTCGGTCTGGGCGTGGCGTGAGGGGCGCATGGATAAGATCAAGCGCAGCTGCGACGAGGTCTTAGCCTTACTGCCCTTTGAAAAGGATTTCTACGAGCGCCATAGCATGCCGTGCACCTATGTCGGTCACACCTTAGCCGCGCAGATTCCCCAGGAGATCGATCAAAACTTGGCCCGTGAGCGTTGTGGACTCTACAAGAACTGCGTTGAGGTGATCGAAGGTAAGGTGCTAGCAGTACTGCCGGGCTCACGCCAGGGCATTATCAAGCGCATGCTGCCGCTCTATGCTAAGACTGCACGCCTCTTGCGCGAGAAAATCAAAGACCTGACCTTTATTTCGGTGGCACCGAACCACGACATTGCGGTCATGATCAAGGACATTTGGCTCGAGCATGCCCCGGAGATTTCGCTTACGGTCTTTGTGGGCAAGGGTCAGGATGTGATTGCCTCAGCGGACGTGTGCTTGCTCACCTGCGGCACTATTGCCTTTGAGACGATGCTGCTCAAGCGGCCGATGGTGGTGGCCTACAAGGTTTCCAAGTTTTCAGCGGCGATTGCCAAGCGCTTGCTCAAGGTCGACAAGTACTCGCTGCCTAATCTCTTAGCCCAGCGCGAGATCGTCAAGGAGTTAATCCAAGACGATTGCACCCCGATCAATATGTGCGCTGAGTGTATCCGTCTGTTGACCTCGGACAATCTCCTGATGAAAAAGGAGTTTGCTACCATTCATGAGCGTATTCGCACCAATACCGACGAACTGGCCGCGCGCGCGGTGCTGCGCCGGGCTGGTACCCTTGATCCCGACAAAGAAGAGCAAAGCAGCGAGACTTATCAGGACTTCCTGCACCGCACCACCAGCGCCGTGGTCGCTCATAAGGAGCCAGTCTTAGGCGACATCTCCACGAAGGTCTTGGACACGGCTAAGGGCACGAAGGCTAAAGAAGGCGCGGTGCCGCTCGAGCACGGTTTAGATGACGCCACCGTTGCGGAGCTCAAGCGCGAGGCTCAGGCCGAGGAGCCTAAGATTTCTTTAGACGCGGTGCTCACCAGCCCGGCGGGGGGCAAAAAGAGCAAGCGTCCGGGCCGTCCGCGCAAGGCCAAAGTTTAACGAGCGCCGTACGAACTCAAGGTCGCGCCAAGCAGGCAGTGTGCGGCCTCAGATGGTGTGAATAGGTGGGCCCGACCCCAGGAAGATCAAGGAGGGATCATGGCAGAGACCGAGCAAGTAGCCCAGAAGACCAAGACTGCTAAGAAGCCCCGTGCCAAAAAGGCCACAGTCATGGCGCCTTTTGCTTATCCCATCGACCCTAAGACTCATATTGTGTGTGGGGTGGATGAAGCCGGACGTGGTCCTTTGATGGGCGATGTGGTCGCCGCCTGCGTGGTGCTTGATCACGAGCACATGATTGAAGGCCTCAACGACAGTAAGAAGCTCTCCGAGAAGAAGCGTAATGCGCTCTTTCCGCTCATCAAGGAGCAGGCTAAAGCTTGGGGTATTGGGCGCGCCAGTCCGCAGGAGATTGATGAGCTCAACATCATTGGGGCGACCTTTTTGGCGATGCGCCGCGCTTACGACGAGATGTGCCAGAACTTTGCGCTGCCGCAGGTCAACTTAGCGCTCATCGATGGCAATTTGGTGCCTAAGACGCTGCCGTGCTATGGGCAGGCCGTGGTTAAGGGCGATTCCAAAGTGCCGGAGATTGCCGCCGCCTCGATCTTAGCCAAGGTCACGCGCGATGCCGACCTCTACGAGCTCGATAAGCAATATCCGGAGTATCACTTTGCCAAGCACAAGGGCTATCCGACCGCCGAGCATTTGGCCCTGATCCGTGAGCTGCCGCTGTTGCCGTGCTATCGCGCAAGTTATGGCCCGGTCAAGGCAATTATCGCTGAGCGCTCGGGGCAGAGCGTGCCTGAGGTCAAGCGCAAGCCTGATCCAACCCCATTTCTCTTAATCGAGCCGCCGTTGGATTAAGGCTATTACTGCTGATTTTGGCGCGAAGTAAGCCCCTAGGCGCGGGGCGGGGGTGCCCCTTGGCGCGGGGCGGGGGTGCCCTTTGGCGCGGGGCGGTGGTGCCCTTTGGCGCGGGGCGGTGGTGCCCCGCAGGTGGAAAAAGGGCGGCATTTGCGCTAAAGTAACAAAGCTTAGGTCTAGGCACATGCTGGGCTTGAGTGTGGTGAAGCCTATGGGGCCAGATCCTATGGCGCTTTGAGTCTTGTTGTGGTGTACCTTGGTGTGCTATGAATATTAACTATCTTGACTTTGAACAGCCGATTGCCGATTTGCTGGCTCATATTGAGGAATTAAAACGCCTGAGCACCACGGTGGGCAACGATGTCGATTTGTCCAATGAGCTCAAGCAGCTGGAGAAGAAGAATGTCGAGCTGACGAAGAAGCTGTTCTCGTCGTTGAGCTCGTGGCAGATTTCGCAGCTGTCGCGTCACCCAATGCGTCCATACACCATGGACTATGTGAACCGCATCTGTACCGACTTCCAAGAGTTAGCCGGTGACCGCGCCTTTGCCGATGACAAGGCGATCATCGGTGGTATGGCTCGTATCGACGGCATGCCGGTCATGATCATTGGCCATCAAAAGGGCCGCGATACCAAGGAGCGCACCATGCGTAACTTTGGTATGCCTCGTCCTGAGGGCTACCGCAAGGCCATGCGCTTAATGCGCTTAGCTGAGCGCTTCAATATGCCGATCGTAACCTTTATCGATACCCCTGGTGCTTATCCTGGTGTGGGCGCTGAGGAGCGCTCGCAAGCAGGTGCCATTGCCGAGAGTCTCAAGCTTATGAGCGAGCTCAAAGTCCCGATTGTCTGCACCGTAGTCGGTGAAGGTGGCTCGGGCGGCGCTTTAGCGATCGGTGTCGGCGATCGCGTCAACATGCTGCAATTTGCCACTTACTCGGTCATCAGCCCAGAAGGCTGCGCTTCGATCTTATGGAAGAGCGCGGAAAAGGCTTCCCTGGCGGCCGAGGCGATGAACATCACCGCTGATAAGGTTAAGGCCTTAGGCCTCATCGACGAGGTCATTCCAGAGCCATTAGGTGGTGCCCACCGTGACTACGACACCATGGCCCACAACTTAAAGGAGACGATCTTACGCGAGATCGCTGAGATCAAGGAAAGCGGTATGGACAAGCTCCTTGAGAACCGCTTCAATCGCCTGATGTCCTACGGTTACTGCTAAGTTAGCTCCCTTTGCTTGATCCTGCCGCCCGTGCCCTCAAAAGTACGGGCGGCGCTGTTTTGGGGCCTCTCCTATGCCCAATCATTCTGCCTGTCCCCAGCCTGCTGACCATCGTTCAGTTGACTCTCAGGCCCTCCATGAATACCAAGTAGCGCTGCAAAACTTTCGTGGCTTGCTTGGGCGGCAGCGCCTTGCGCAGTTGCAGACGCAGCGCCG
This sequence comes from uncultured Anaerobiospirillum sp., assembly GCA_944392765.1. Classification (GTDB taxonomy): domain Bacteria; phylum Pseudomonadota; class Gammaproteobacteria; order Enterobacterales; family Succinivibrionaceae; genus Anaerobiospirillum. The sequence continues at coordinate 8,986 of CALXXU010000037.1, read as the reverse complement.
GGCACTGGGGACTGACCCCAGCTCCGTTGCCACGTATGCTATTACGGGACTAAATCAGCTTAAGCCTGAGCGCTTGGTGCCTGCTAGCCCTAAGTTAACGGCCTTAGCGCAGCAAGTTCTAGTAAGTCTTTGTGCTTTAGTCCATCACAGCCTGAGAGCAACCGACCCCAGGAGCTTTAAATTAGTGGTGGGGCTGTCTGGTGGTGCAGACTCAGCCTTGGTCTTGGTGCTGGCGGCTAAGCTGCAAGAGCTTTATGGTTATCAAGTGCAGGCGGTGCACTGCATTCATGGACTTGATCCTGACGATGCGATCTGGCTTGAGCACAACCAAGCCTTGTGTCAGCTCTTAGGGGTGGAACTTGCCACGTCGGTGCTCAATATTGTCTATGGCGGGGGCGTCTCACCTGAGGATGCCTCGCGCCAAGAGCGCTATCGCGCCTTGCTTAAGGTAACTCAAGCTAGCAATGAGGCGGCGCTCTTGTTAGGGCATCAAGCCGACGATCAAATTGAGAGCTTCTTGCTCGCGTTAAAGCGTGGCTCGGGGCCGGTGGGCCTTGCTGGGATGCAATTTATTGTGCGCGACCAACGCGGTACGATCCTAAGACCACTTTTAGACTTGCACAAGGACGAGGTAGAGCAGATCTTACGGCTGCTCGACCTACCTTATGTCTATGATCTGTCCAACTCCTACCTCAAATTTGAGCGTAACTTTGTGCGCCTCAAGGTCTTACCCTTGCTCAAAGAGCGCTTTCCTGGGGTGGAGGGGGCGATTTTGCGCAGCCAAAAGCTGTGCCGCTATGAGCATGACTTGGCGCAGCGCCTGGTCACAGAGCAGCTCGCGCAGCTGCGTAAGGATCGCTTTACCCTCGATTTTGCTCAGCTTGATTTAAATGATCGGGCCTTAGCCACGATCTTAGTGCGCACCTTTATTACTGAGGCAATCGGGAGCTCTTGTGAGTTCAACATCGTGGAGCAAGCCTTAGCGCTGGTGGCGGCAGGGCACGAGCGCAATGGTTTGATTACACTGAACGGCAAGTGGGCGCTCTCGACCTTTTTGCATTATCTCTGCGTCTATGAGCCCCTGAGCGCACCAGATGAGGCCAGTCTAACTGGAACCCATGAGCTGAAGCTCGGGCAGGTGCTACGGCTGGGGCCATATTGCTATGAGCTGGTACCCGCAGCGCAGAAAGAAGTACAGGGGCGTAATTGCCCATATTTTGGCCTTGCGGGCACGAGCGTCTATCTCGACTTTGATTATGCGCGCGGCCAAGCGCTTAAGCTCAAGGGCCGAGCCTGCTCGCGCCCCATCAAAAAGCTCATGATTGAGGCTGAGATTGCGCCATGGCAGCGCGCCGCGCTGCCGCTCATTAAAGATGAATCAGGCAAGGTGCTGGCGCTAGGTGGAGTAGGTGCGGTGGCGGGGGCTTTAGAGAGCGTGGAGGGCGCTTTAGATAGCGCGAGCGCGCCGCGCTATGAGCTGCGCATCAACAAAAAGGCCCCGACGCCTTAGGAACGTCAGAGCCTTTTGGATTAGGCAGGAGGGTACCTGCGGTTTGGAGATGCTACAAATCGGTTGCTCTATTTCTTCTTGAGCATGACGCAAGCGTCTTGTGCGCCTAACTTGCAAGCTTGATTGAGGTTAGCACGGGCGCGGGTTGCACTCTTGGTGACACCGGCACCGCTGTAATAAACCAGACCGAGCTTGGTGCAAGCGCTTGGGCTCTTGAGGGCGCAGGCTTGGGTGTAGAACTTAGCCGCCTCGGTGGATCCACCACTTTCCTGCAATAGGGCGGCAGCTTGCTCGCAGCCCGCAGCTGACTTGAGCTCGCAGGCGCGGCGGAAAGCGTTTTGCGCCTCACCGGCCTTGCCTTGCTGCAACTTGCTATAGCCTAAGTTTAAGCAGGCATCAGGCGAGCGCAGCGAACAAGCCTTTTCGTAGGCGGCCGTAGCGCTGCTTTGGGCCGAGGCAAAGCCACCGCTTTGGGCTAAGCACGCGGCATTAATGCCGCTATCGCAGGCCATGCCTAAGTGCTCAATGGCACTGGAGTGAGAGTTGGCTAAGGCCTCTAACAAGCCTAAATCGTAGCAAGCCACGCCATTGCTTAGCGAGCAGGCACTGCGCAGCGCGGTGCGGGCGTTATCGTTGCGGCCGATGACTTGCGCGAGCGATCCTAAGAATTGGCATGAAGTGTTATCACCTAAGGAGCAGGCTTGCTCTAAATAGTTGTAGCTGCTGCTTAAATTGCCCTTGACCAGATCCTCACGGCCTAAGAGGGCGCAGCTGGCTGGGTACTTAAGTGAGCACGACTTATCGTAGAACTGACGGGCATCGGTATGGCGTCCGGCGCGATCTAAGCGATAGGCCAGAGCGTTACAGGCGCTGCCCTCATTTAAGTTACAGGCCTTGGCATAGGCCTCATTGCCCGCTTTGCTCTTGCCTTGGGCGTAGAGACGGTCACCTAAGCGCAAGCAGGCGGTGGCATTGGCCCCATCGCAAGATTGCTCATATAAGGAGAGTACGTCTTGGGTGGTGATCTTAGCCTTACCACTTTGCTTGGTGGTGTGCTTAGCAATGGCTGCTAACTCATCGCCGCTCTTTAAGCAGAACTCTTGGCCGCCGATGGTGCAGCTTTGGTTGAAGTCAGAGCGGGCGGCGCTATAGCGACCAAAGGTGCTATGGACCATAGCACGCTGGTAGTAGGCCTCAGCCCTGAGCTTAGGATCACCCACGCGGGTAGCCTTGGTGTAGGCATCGAGCAATTCTTCGCTGTAGTAGCGGCCAGGGCGCCACTCATCGATGTCCATACCATCTTGGTAGGCACGGAAAATCATATTGCCCTTGAGCAAGCAGGCGCGCGCTTCCGAAGCACAGGCACGGCTTGCGACAATAATGCCGCTCTTTAATTCGGTGAGATTACCGCTGGTGCTGTAGTCATTAAAGGCATCTAAGGCCATAACCTCGCAGCTCTTGGCGCCACCACTGCGGCAGTCCTCGCGAATTAAGGCAACACGCTCATCTTCGGCTAATTTCTCATTTTGGGCCACGAGTACCGGGTCTTCTTCCATCGGAATACCCTCAACCTCCGTGGTGTAGGCACCGCGCAGGCCATCGTAGTCATAGCCACGGCCATTACCACAGCCGGTGACCAGCGTCGCCCCCACCAGGGCACTCAGACCTAAGGCCAAACCAAGTTTAGTGATGCGCTCACGCGTGCCCATCACAGCAGCTGCAGTGCGGCCTGGGGCAACTTTATTTGTGTGCTGGGGCTGTGTCATGCAATAGCTCTCAAAAAATAACCGAAAACATAGGGGCGCTTAAGCCCACGGCCTAAGCAGCTAAAAGTGAGAGCAAGCATACAAAATGCCACAGACCGCCAGTTAAAGCGGTGCGCCTCTAATCCTGAGAGGCTGGCTTAGTTGGAAGCTTGACTGGCAGCCGTCCGAACATCAGAGCGCTTTGGGCAAAGTAGCCCGGCATATGATCCTCATGCATTGAGAGACGGCGAATGATCTGCGTGTCTTGCAGGAGCAGACCAAAGCCTGCGGCATTGAGTTTCTCGATCCAATAGGAGCTTGGCTGCTCGTTGACATGGAACTCACCGTTGGTGCCCGGCAGGGCGTGAGTCATGAGCAGGAGATTGCCCGTCGTCAGCGTGGCGATGAGATTGTCGACGTGCTCAGGGGCGATATGCTCCACCACCTCAACGCAGGTGACGAGATCGACCGGCGAGCCCTGATAAGGCTGGTGCGCAAAATCATGAAGGACGAGCGGGTACACGGCGTTTTGCACGTTGAACGGCAGGCCCTCAAGGCCAATCACCGGGATGTGGTGCTGGTGGTTGATGTAATAAGGCAGATGGCCTCGTCCTGAGCCGACATCGAGGACGCTTCTCACGCAGAAACGGCGCAGCACATAGTCGATGACCTTAGGTGAGAAACTGGCCGCATCACCAAAGAACAAATTGCCCCCACCAACGGCTCCTTCCTCGCCTGGGCTATGAGCTGAGCCCACAAAAAGCGTATTGACGTTGTTGAGGTCGCCGAGCGTAAATTCCATTTTGACCAACCTCCGTAACTTAAGATCTTAGGACAAAACGCAAGTAGCATAGCACAGCGCCCCTAAGTGGCGGCCGCCCCGCGCGCAGCCCTGTTTACCCCGCGTAGCCCGGCGTACCTGCGCGTAGCACAGCGTACCTGCGCGCAGCCCAGTTTACCCCGCGTAGCCCTGCGTACCTGCGTGTAGCCCAGCGTACCTAGGTGCCCCTTCTTGCCTGCGCCGTGACTGAAGGGGCACGGCTGTGGCGCATAAAGCTGATATTTATCGCTTTTGTTGCCATAAGGGGGCAGGCGTCGCACCCAATGAAATCGCCGCTTCAAGACAGTAGCTGTGACAAATTTATGTGATCTAGCCCATAAATATGCACTTTTGTTAAAAGGCTTTGCTATAATACGCCGTTCAGTGCCCGGACTGCCGCAGGATTAAGGCGTCCGCAGGCAATAATCTCAAAGTACTTTGACATTTTTTTGATTTAGGAGCTATTCGTGCCTAACATTAAGTCTGCTAAGAAGCGCGCTGCCCTCTCCGAGAAGGCTCGTCAACGTAACGTTGCTGCTCGTTCCAAGATGCGTACCTTAATCAAGAAGGTTATCGCTGCTTGTGCTGCTAACAATAAGGATGCTGCTGTTGCCGCTTTCCAGCAGGTTGAGCCAGTATTAGACCGCGCTGCTTGCAAGGGTTTGATCCACAAGAACAAGGCTGCTCGTCACAAGAGCGATTTAGCCGCCAAGATCAAGGCTTTAGCTTAATCAGGCTTACTTGCCGCTGCAAGGTCAGGAAAAATCTCATGAGGCCTGACCTTGTATGCGCTAGCGCCTACCTTATTGGTAGGTGGGCTAAAATTGGCCGTAGGAGAGTTGCTGTTTGCAGTTCTGCTACGGCCAATTTTTTTCTTGCTTAAGCCGCAGCGCCCTGCGCCGCTGTGAAGTCGGCAACATACTTGCAAGGTGCATTAGTTGGGGCTTAGCTTTGCCAGCCTCAAGGTCAATGTGCAGAGGATTTAAACATGCCAGATGTGATTAAGAGTTCTAGACCAAACATCGTTTTCATTCTAACTGATCAGCTCCGAGCCGATTCGTGCGGCTGTTATGGTCAGAACCCAGCCATTACGCCGGTGTTAGATTCTCTTGCGGCCCAAGGCGTTAAGTTCAACCATGCCATTGCCGCTCACGGTACCAGCACTGCCGCTCGTGGCATCTTACAAACCGGTAAGCTCGCCTCTGACACTGGCTGTGTGGGCTTAGCGAGCACGCTGCCTCAGGGCGTTAAGACCTTAGCCCAGTACTTAACGGAAGCTGGTTACAAGACTGGCTATATCGGCCAATGGCAACTGGCAGGCAACAAGGCTATCTGCGATGACAACGGCAACGCTACCGCTGAACACGCGGTAGAGCCAAGTGAGCGTGGTGGCTATACCGGTTTTTGGCGTGCCGCTAATGACTTAGGTCACACCTCAGATAACAACACGGGCTACGTCTTTGACGAAAACGGCGCCAAGGTCGAGTTTAGCCAAGGCCGTAATGAGGCCTTAGTGGGCTTTGCCGCTGACTTCTTAAATCAAGTGGGCTCAGAGCCGTTCTTCTTAACGGTCGCTCCATTTGACCCAATGCCACAGCGCATGCTCACTCCAGTTGATTACCTGCGCCAGATTTATCTCCAGTACACGGAAAAGGTCAGTGCCCGCGAAAAGGCGGCAGAAGAAAACAATCGCGAGGCCTTAGCCGAGGTGCAAAAGCAAGAGCGCCTCAACAATCCTCAGCTTAAGGCGGAAGCCGAAGCCCGCGAGCGTGAAGAGCAAGAGCGTGCCCAGCGTAAGGCCCAAGAGCAAGCTGCTGAGCAAGAGCAGGCCGCCAAGCAAGTCGCCGAGCAAGCAGCCGAGCAAGGCGACGCCCCAGCAGATGCGCCATCTGCGGACGAGGAAAGGGTCAAGAAACTGACCGTAAATGAGGATGAGGCCAGCCACTGGTGCTATCTGTGCGCAGATGAGATTGTTAAGTCCATTCCGCTCAAGTGCAACCCGCCGGTTGATTCTCAGATTTTCCGTCCGGGCTTACTCTTTGAGTACGACAACTACTTGGGTGAGTGCAAACAGCTTGATAACGCCTTAGGTGCGCTCGTAACCACCTTAAAGGACAAGGGTCTGTACGATAACACCGTGATCATTTTTGCCTCGATGTGCGGTACTTCCTTTAATTCGCGCAACGTCGATTTAAACTGCGCGACTAAGGATGAGTTCAAGATGCGCACCGGTGGCTGCCACTACGCTACGGTCAAGGTACCATTAGTGCTGGCCGGTGGCGCAGTTAAGACCTGCCGTCCAGTTGATGATGTCGTCTCCAACTCCTCCTTAACTCGTACCATCCTGAGCTTAGCAGGGGTTGAGGTGCCAAGCGATATCGTAGGTGAGGATCTGTTAGCTCTGGCCCACACCGTTGATTCCCCTGAGGCTCAGGGCCCTCAGGGCAAGACCCCAGAAGGTCCAAACGAGCTGAGCTTACCACCACACGAGGGCACTATTACTCCAGGCCGCGTCCAGCAAGCCTTAGTGCAGATCTCCGAGAATCGCTTGGGTCGCGCGATCGTCACCGATGAGTTTACTTACTCGATCTGCGCCCCAGATGCTGACGCCAGCAGTGACCTGCACGCTGACCACTATAAGGACGACTTCCTCTACGAGGAGTTTAGCGATCCTTATCAGCTCTACAACAAGGTGCTCGACCGCTTATACACCGACATCAAGCTCAAGCTCAGAGAGCAGCTCTTGGATCTGATTGAACAGACCGAACAGATGCGCCCAACCGTCGCCGACGGTGAGCGCTACTATCCTCCTATGGACGAGGAAGAAGAGGCCCCAGCCGAGCAAGCCCAATAGCCCTAAGTTAAATAGGCTCTTTACTTGAAGCAGCGCCCGTGACCGTCAAAGGTTGCGGGCGTTGGCGTTTAGGGGGCGCTGGGTTTAGGCTAGTTCGTGGTGGCCAGTTTGGTCGGGCTTAAGGCCTTGAGGTGTTGCTCCAGCTCCTTGAGGATTTGCTCTTGGTGCTTGCGATAGCTTTCAAGCGAGGCATTGCGCTCTTCCTTGGCGGCCTTTAAGCCTGCCAGGGCGTGGTTGATATTGTCGAGATAGTCGCAGATCTGATTGACCTCATCGCCTCTAAAGAAGGCGGTCGGACGGGTGCACTTTTGAGCGTGGTATTGCTCGAGTTTTTTGAGCCCGAAGTTGACCTCGGCCTCGATGCCATCGGTCTTGCGCGTGACCTCATTCTTGATACGGGCTACGTAATCGTCCAATTTGTCTGGATAGGAGGTCACGATATGGTCTTGGTTGGTGCTGTTGTCACGCACCAAGAGACGGCCGTCTTTGAGCCAAATATAGGATAATCCCACCGTGTCTGGGCCTTCGAGCAAGCGGTAGGTGCGCTCAATGGTGCTTAAGACGTTATCGTGGGCCTCAAGCAAATCGTGGCTGAAATTAGGATAGGCGATGATGTGGGAGCTCTCACCATTTAATAGGTCGAGCACCTTGGTGTAGCTGACAAAGTTGGTGCTGTCCTCAAAGCGATAGCTCAAATCATAGTGGCCATCGGCCCAGCCCACATCGGAGTAGCCCAAGGTCGAGCTGTGACCTTGGAGCTTGCCATCAACCAGCTTGAGTACACTGGTACCCACCTCACTTTCAGCGCGCAGCACGCTGTAGCCTAAATAGGTGTAGAGCGTATTAGGCTCGTTAGGCTTGAGCTCAACCAAGAGCTCGGTGGTCTTCTTGCCGTTATCGGTGCGCACCACGCGCCCTAAACCCACGGCATGACCGTCTTGGCAGGCACCATCCCAGTACAAAGCGACTGTGCCTTGTTCGTTGTTGACTAAGAAAGGCAACAAGCACTTAGCGCTTTGATTCTTAGGCTGCATCGTCTCATCGTAGATATTGTTTTGATTGAGCTGCGATGACACTTGCTTGATCAGCTCGTAATCGCTGAGCAAACGTTGTTCGATCTGCTCATTGGAGGCTACTTCTAAGGTCGTGCCATCTGGGCTCATCCCCGGCGCTTCAGACGTGGTGGGAGCGGTGCTAACGCAACCGGACAAAGCCGTACCCAGCACGCAGCTGAGGGCAAGAGCTAAGCTTAATTTGTGAGTCATAGCAGACCTCCTAAATTGCAGTCAAAGCCTAGGCTCATCTTAGCATGCAAGCTTTAGGCATGCTTACGCCTGCACCTTTCATGTAACTTTTTGCTCAGGCCAGGAAACTTTTGGCGCTTGCGCCACTCTAAACTTATGAAAGCAATTGAAAAGAGCATTTTTTATCTATCCCGAAGCGGCTCGAGACTATCCCCTCGAGCCGCTTTTACGTCTGCGCTCGACGCATATTGACAGCCCCAAAGGCGCCCCCTATAGTGGCCCCAGAACCAACGCTGGGAGGATGGTCATGCGAGTTTATATGGTGCGCCATGGGCAAACGCAATGGAACGCAGTTAAACGCCTGCAAGGGCAAAGCGATATCGAGCTCACCGACTTAGGGCGGCAGCAAGCGACGAATGCCAGTCACGGGGTCAAGGACATCCCATTTGATTATTGCTATTGCAGCCCCTTAAAGCGTGCCTACGAGACGGCTCAGCTCATTTGGGGCGCACGCTCAGGCACACTTATGACCGATGAGCGCTTAAAGGAGATTGCTTTTGGCCCTGACGAAGGGCGCGTCTTCAACCGGGACCAAGCCGACCCCACCGATCCCATTACCCTCTTTTTTACCAAGCCGGAGTGCTATGTGCCCCATGACGGAGCTGAGAGCATCCCGCAGCTGGTGACCCGCGCTCAGTCCTTTTTAACTGATTTGTGCCAAAAGCACGGGACTCAAGCCACTCAAAGCGAGCTGACGCCGCGCATTTTGCTAGTGGCACACGGCGCCTTAATTAAGGGCCTGACCGTGGCTTT
>CALXXU010000036.1 GCA_944392765.1 uncultured Anaerobiospirillum sp. | reverse complement strand
CTCCAAGAATGCCCTATGTTACCTGACCCGATCTGAGCTCCCAAGAAAATCGACAGCTCTGGTGCCAAATGTGCGTTTTCTGTTGGTTGTAGGTGATATCAGACAGCGATAATTTTGTCAAAAAACCTGATATTTATCCAGAAAATTCGCTGTCTGAGCATGGCTCATCTGCTAAACTCGGGCACCAGGCACACTTGAGCGCTATCTAATGACCTCTGAGGCCACAAACTCTGTGTTCTGGCCTACCACAGCCCAGCTGACTCTTTGGTGATGAGCATTAGACTGTTGCCACAATGGCGTGGACTAAGCGCAGGGCGATGATGAGGCGGTCTTCGTTTCTAAAGCGCTGCTCTAGGATTGGCCCTAACTTCTCAAGGTCCTGTTGCAGGTCGCTGAGCTTATTGTCGTCTAAGTGCTCGCAGTACTTGTCACTAAAGTCCATCAGCTGCTCAATCGAAGTATCAAGCTTAGGGAGCACACGCTGCGCAATCGACAGGGATCTGCCGGAGGCGTTCTCTAACAGCTCCACAATCTTTGGGAACAGGTCAAAATGCCCGTGCGAAACGTAGTCGGTTAGATGGTTGCAAAAGTCGACGACTTGGGCGACGGGTGGATAACTTGGTCCTTCTTGGTCAAGGTCTGGTTCGGGACGGGCAAACTTGGGATCTTGCGGTGCCAAACCCAAAAGCTGCATGTACTTGAGCACGAGCTCTTGGCGCAAGCGAATCATGTCGTTGATCCACTCATAGCGGGAGTCAACCTGCTGGAGCGTGGTATTAAAACCATGAATTGCGTTCGTTGCCATAAGCACCTCCACCCTCTTCCCGTCAGGGCGCTGCTGCCACCAGGCGTGACCCTACGGACTGATTAAGACTTCAGAGCCTAGACTCTGCTTAACACCATCATAACAAGGGTGCGCTCTAATGGAACAAACTGGGCTTAATCCCGTGAGCTAGCTCAAATCCACACCTGGCACCGACCCTCCAAGCTCCCGTACCTAAGGTACGGTTATACCTGTGCGCTAATGCATGACGCCCACACCGTCATTGGCTTTACGGGTGTTCGTTTGCCCAATGTAAATACCAAAGCACACGCTCTCAAGGCGCCCCATACTCTTCCTTACGGCATCGTCCCCGCCACCTCAAAGCTCCCTGTAAGCTTCCTTGCAATGCTAGGTATTGCTAACACAAAGCTCGTGGCGCCGCCATAAGAAGCTGTGTGGGCGCAACTTATGACGAGCTTGACCAACTTCATACGAAGCTCTGCTCTTGCTGCGCCGAAGCTGGGGGTAGCTTGAGGTAGAGACACGAAGCCCGCAGGCTGGTGGGCGTGCGGGCTGGGGTGTTAGTGAGCTGATTAATTTTTAGTGAGCGGCAGCGGTAACGTGTTGTTGCCCGCCACTTACGACTTCAGCAACTTCATCAACGGTGCTGGTGTCGGCAACCTCGGTCTGGGCTGTGGTCTTGGCGCTGGTGTCGCTCTGTGCGGTAGCGGTCTCGTCAGGCTCACTTACGACCTTGGCAACCAGCTCGTTTTCGTAGAGCTCCTTCTTAAAGACCGCGACGTTCGCATCAAAGCGAGCGCGATTCTTCTTGGCTACGGCTACGTCCTCGTTAGCAGGGAGCGTGACGCGCATAGCGTTGACGGCGCGGCCATTGCGGCGTAACTCGTAGTGCAGGTGCGGACCAGTCGAGATGCCGGTATTGCCCGAGCGGGCGATAACCTGACCGATCTTGACGCGCTGTCCTGGCTTCACTAAGAGCTTGCTTAAGTGCATGTAGACCGTGGAATAGCTGTTGTGGTGGCGCATTACGATGTAATAGCCCGCCGAGCGCGAGTACTTGGCAATCTCCACAATGCCGTCAGCAGGCGATACGATTGGCGTGCCGACCCGGACCGCAAAGTCGGTACCATTGTGCGGTCTGACCTTGCCCGTAACTGGGTGCTTGCGGTTCGGATTGAAGTGGCTCGAGATAATAACCTTACCATCGATTGGGAAGCGTCTAAAGGTCTTGGTCGAAGTGTTGTAACCGTTCTCGTCGTAGAAGCGATCGTCGGTTAGATTGCGGAAGGCGGTTAAGGTGCCAACCTTGCGCAGCTTAAGCTCGATCGCGTTGATCTTGCCATTACCCTTGTCTTCAGAGAATAAGACGCGAACCGAGTCGCCTGGCTGAATTTGCTTGGTGAAAAGCACGCGGCCACTGAATAAATCGGTGATCTGGCGGATCTCATTGTAGGTTAAGCCCGCATCATGGGCGGCCACCGAGAAGCTCTCACCGGCGCCAATCTCAGCTACTACTAAGCGCCCGCGCTGCTTGTAAGCAGGTAAATTGTCCTCGTCTAATAATGGCTTGATCGTGCCGTCAGGACCTGCCAAATAAACATTGGTGCCCACTGGTTCGCGCGTGACGGTAAAGTCTAAGTTAGAACCATCCTTACGCTCAAAGCGCCACTGCTCATCGCCATTGATCTGCTTAACAAAGCCGGTCAGATTGTTATGATCGTCAAAGCAGAAATAAAGCTTGTTGCCTGGAATGAGGTTGGTTAAGGAATTGCCGACCGTCTCATTGTTCGCAATGGCCATGGTGACGCTGTATGGGATATTTAAATCCGAGAAGATCGAGCTTAAGGTATCACCGCGCTGAATTTCTTCAGCCAGCCACACTGGTGGCAGATCGGCAGGCTCGGGCTCAGCTAATTGCTCATCAAAGGCTAATTCATCGCTTAAGGTGAGGTCAGCGGTGACGTCAACTTCGTCGTAGTTCTCAAACGCACCCGCCTGAGCGGTGTAGACCTCTTGCTCCAGCGAGCCATCGAGCGACACCTCAACTGGGTACTCGGCCTCATCGGTCAATAAAATATCGGTTAAGGAACGGGTTGGATCGAGTATGCCCTCATAGGTGCCATAGTTCTCATCAGAGACGGCACCGTAATTGAAGTCATCGTTAGTCGCAGTATTGACCACCTGAGGCTGTGGCAAGAAGAAGTACAGCGAGCAAGCTAAGGCAGCGGTACTGACGATAGCAATCACATGCTTCTTGGAAAGTGGGTACTTACTTAAAGTAAGGTCATCTTGATAGATAAAATCTTCTGTCTGCATGGAATTGCCACATTTACCATGTCCTAGGCTCGTCCTAAGTCATGGCGTCCTTTGTCAGTCTTAAGCTTGGGCTACAAGCTCACACCAGCTACTAACCAAGATCGCGCATGGCGCAATTACTTGCGTAAGTTGATTACGTCATTAATCGCGCAATAGATCTTGACACCACAAATATTAGTACCGCAACTACTGTGCCTTAGCACGATCTTGCGACCACTGCACAATAGACGCACCCTAGTTGCAAAAGTTCCACCAAAAAGCGCACGTGCGCCCCCATCTTGTGCCCGAGTACACGATCTCCACTTAATCTTGCACTTGATCAAGCACTAGATCGCATCAGGCTTGGGACGGACTTTCGTGAAGCAAGTACCACAAAGCTCATCATTCTGCCGGAAAAAATTATTAATTTCCATGATCTAAGGCGCATTCCACACAGAGTGTGACGACGCTTGCATAAGCAGAACGTCGTAAGTGGGCGTGGCCGCTAATGCCGGACGACGCTTGCATAAGCGGAACGTCGTAAGTGGGCGTGGCCGCTAATGCCGGATGGCGCTTATGCGCGGCAGCACTTTACAGGACAGCACTTTACAGGCAGAACCGCGCTTTAGACACTTATGAGCAAAGCAACTCGTCAAGGCGCGGTGAAACTTCGTACTGGCAGGGCTTTAGCAAGGCTTGTACCCAAGCCGTGAAGATCAGTGCGTCTGCGCTGCGCGCGTTGATTTTGGCGCATAAATTGCGGCCAAATGGGCTATACTTTTGGTTTTAGATCATTTAGTCCTTGCGGCAGGTGATCTTCGGGGCATTTGGCCCTCAATCTTTTTGAGCCGAGGTGTTTGTCGTGCTGTTTGGCGAAAAGTTCTATCCGCTGCTTAACAAGATGCCTGCGTGGCGTCACTCCCTCTTTGCCTTAGTTCTGGCTACGCGCCAATACCCAAACTTCGCCCTGTGGTGCGAGGTCAAGGAAGTTCAAGGCAAGACGCAGTACCTCAATGCCTTAAAGGCCTGCTGGCACTTTCACTACGACAAGTTCAACCATGTCGACTTAAGCGCCGCCTTTGATGAGATCGCACCATTCTTACCAATGGAGCTGGAGGAGTACTCCGAAGGCGATTCCTTTGCCTTTGATGCAGCGGTTATGCTCGATGCCGCGCTCTCGTCGGTACCAGATAACACCAAGGGTGCGCTCAACGCCTCGCAAGCCTCGCTGGCTTCGGTCATTCGCTATTGCGAGCACGCCTTTCCAGATAATTGCGCCACCGAAGAGGACTTACTCGACCTCACCCCAATTCAGGCTGAGATGTCCTTTCAGATCGATCTGATGGAACAAGTGCGTCAACCGCGCTCCTCAGAAAACGTAATCGAGCTGTGCCGTCTGGCTTTAGAAAGCGGCTGCTCCAATATTGGCCTAGAAAGTGAGCTCACCTTCGCGGACTTCGCCGAGTGCTTTGTCAGCTCAGCCCATGCTCCCCATAATGACCAAGACTCCGAGAGTGAAGCCTTATCTGACGAGAACTTACCCGAGCTGGAACCCGACGAGCTCGATGGTCTCACCCCAGCTACGCGCCCGAGCACTGCACAGTCTCCTGACTACGATGAGGCCGCAGATCCTTGGGATGAGCAGGACCTGATTGTCTTTAGTCCTGATTGCCCCGAAGGCTTCACCCCGCCTAAAGACCTGCACGCCCAATTAGCCGCCGCTCATGCTCCAAGTGCCGCTGCCAACGAACCAGCTGATCTTAAAACAAGCGACGCGCAAACTGCTCTGGGTGCAGCTACTACTGCCGTCGCTCCAGCTGAGGACGACGATGACTACGAGCCGGACGTAACTGAGGACATAACTGAGGAGACCGCTGAAGACGCGGCCGCTGACGAGGCAGATACTGTGGCAGCTCCGCAGTCGGTACCATCCTATGCCGAAATGAAGGCGCGTGAGGCCGCTCTAGCGACTTCGGCTCAAGCCAATGCCGATCAAGATCTGGAGCTTGCTGTTAACAATCCTGATGCCAGTTCCGCTGCGTTTGAGGTAGCCCCTGAGGATTTAGAGCGCACTGACCACAATCTGCGTCAGGCCTTGGCCGAGCAAAAAACCGCCGCCGCGCTGCTGGAGCAGCTTGCCGCCAACGCCAACAATGAGCGCTTATGCGCGGAAGAAGAGCTCATCATGGCGCAAGCCCAAGCGATGGCTCAGGACGAAGCCCGTGCCCGCAGCGAGCACGTCTTTAATAGCCCGCAGGCGCCTAAAGTTGGCCCGCAGGTGCCTGAAGTGGAACCTCAGATGCCAGCTGCCAACCCTGACGACGCCGATGGTGAGGTGGATGTCGACCTTGAGTTTGAGCGTATCGCCCAAACCGCCGCGCTACTCGAGCAACAGCTTGAGCAGGAATTGCTCTTAGAGACCGGCCAGAACTTAGATAGCATTATCGCCTCGGGTGCAGACCCAGCCACCCTACGCCGCCGCACTGACGAAAGCGCTCAAGAGCGCACTAGTAAGCAACCAGGTGCCAAGGCTCAGCGTGAAGGCGGCAAGGGCCATAAGGAGAGCAAACACCATAAGGGCCACCATGACCATCATAAGGACAAGGGGCCTAAAGAGGGCAAGGGGCCTAAGTTTAAGGCTGGGGACAAGGAACACGGCCCTAAGGGCAAGTTCAAGGGCGACAAGCCATTTAAGGCAGATAAGGACAGTAAGTCCGATAAGTTCGGTAAGGACAAAAACGGCAAGTGGAGCAAGGAGGGCAAGTCCGATAAGTCCGGTAAGTGGGGCAAGGGCGATAAGCCATTCAAGGAGGGCAAAGCCTTCAAGGAGGGCAAAGCCTTCAAGGGCGACAAGCCGGGCAAGAAGCATGGCGGCAAAGGCCATAATGGTGCTGCCCCTAAGGTTTTCGGCGCCCACGCCCCTAAGGGCAAGATGGTCTAACTCATCCGGCCTGCCTCCTTACAGCGGGGCAGGTCGCCGCAAAAAAGTCGTGCCTAGGTGTGCCGCTGGTGCCAATCGGCGGTAAACTAAGTCGATTAAGTTTAGCTATTTGGTTTGCTTGCAAGCCGCTTAATGCAACAGGTGCGTGCCTGACGTGCCTAGCACAAAGCAAACTAGTTGCAATTTTTGTGAGCAAGCTTGAATTAAATTAGCCCAATGCAACTAGATGTAAGCGTTAGCGCTTATACTGTAGAAACAAAAAGTGGCCACGCGGCTGATCTCGTGCGCCTGTTTTCTTGATCTTGCCCGGTTTTGTGGGACTTTTGTGAGAGTTTGTGATGGAACGTCGTAGATATTCGCGCATTTACCTTGATTTAGCCGGTGTCCTTGAGTCTGAGGTTCAACACCGCAGCTTTGATGTTCACGTCCGTGACGTGTCCTTAAAGGGTGCCTTTGTGGAGCTCGCTAACTACGAGGAAGATCCACATTTGTTCAAGGGCCAAAAGTACAAGCTGATCATCACCTTGCAGGCCACCACCAAGATCGTTATGCACATGACCTGCCGTCACGTTATGGGCAAGAAGTTAGGCTTAGAGTGCAATCTGATCGAGCCTGATTCGATCTCCCACTTAAAGCGCTTAGTTGAGATGAACATTGGCCGCTCGGACATCTTAAACCGCGAGCTCAACGTCCTCATCAACAACGGCTAGCCTAAATCCCCGATTGCGTGGGACAAAGATCCGCTAACTTGAGCCAGCATTTCGCTGGCTTAAGTTTTTCTGGGCCAGAACTTCCATAAAAACAGGCCCATAAAAACAGGCCCGATACGGGGCACCATGACCCTTACCCCCAGACGGTGTCAGTCGCTGCGAGGTGGCGCCCGCCCCTAAACGCCTGCCCTGCAGGCTAGACCAAATCGACCAGCTCCTGGATGTTTTTGACCGGTACCAGGTGCAGGTTGCCGATCTGATTTTTATTGCGCGGGGCATTGTCCGCCGGGATGATCGCGGTCTGAAAGCCTTGTTTTTCGGCTTCGTTGAGGCGCTCGAGGCCGGATTGCACTGGTCTGATTTCGCCGGTCAGGCCAATCTCACCAAAGGCAATGGTGGTACGCGGCAGCGGCCGCTCGTTAAAGCTTGAGAGCAGCGCTAAGATGAGCGGCACATCAGAGCTCGTGCCATCGATCTTCACGCCACCGACCACATTGACGAAGACGTCTTGGTCGGCCAGCTGAATGCCTGCATGGCGGTGCAACACCGAGAGCAGCATCGAGAGACGATTGGTGTCGGTACCCAGCGACAGTCTTCTTGGATTGCCATACTGCGAGATATCCACCAGGCATTGCAACTCAACCAGTAAGGGACGGGTGCCCTCCCAGACGCAGGTGGCCAAGGAGCCAGGGGCGACCGTTTCTTGGCGGTTTAAGAAGATCGCCGATGGATTCTTGATTTCGTGCAAGCCCTTATCAGTCATAGCAAAGACGCCGATCTCATTGACCGCGCCAAAGCGGTTCTTATGGCAGCGCAGCGTTCTAAAGCGCATGTCCGCACCTGCCTCTAAGATCACCGAGCAGTCGACACAGTGCTCCAAGACCTTAGGGCCGGCCAAGCTTCCTTCCTTGGTGACGTGACCGACTAAGAAGATCGCAATACCGGTGCGCTTAGCAAATTGGGTTAAGGCCGCCGCCGACTCGCGCACTTGCGTGACCGCACCAGGGGCGCTATCAACACCCTCAACGTGCATCACCTGAATCGAATCCACCACCAAGACCGCCGGTTTTTCTTGCTGCGCTAAGCGCATGATGTTATCAATCGAGGTCTCAGCGGCAATGCGCACGCGCTCGGTGGGTAGCACCAGGCGCTGGGCGCGCAGCGCTACCTGCTCTAAGGACTCTTCGCCCGTGATATAGAGCACCGGCGTGGTCGCTGAGAGCTTGCACACGGTCTGAAGCAATAAGGTCGACTTACCTGCGCCCGGATTACCGCCGATTAAGACCACTGAGCCAGGGACAATGCCGCCGCCTAAAACACGGTCAAACTCACCGTAGCCAGTGTGCAGACGCGGGGTCTGAGCAATCTGGACGTTAGCCAGGTTCTCGACCTTACCATCGGCCATACCGGCAAAGCCGCCCAAGGCCAAGGAGCGTACCGCCGAACGCTCGGCCGCAGGTCCTGACATATGGACTTCTTCAATCGAGTTCCACTCGCCGCAGGCCTTACACTGGCCTTGCCAGCGGGTATATTCCGCGCCGCAATTCGTGCAGACAAACATCGTTTTGGCCTTGGCCATGACGCCTCCTGTTAAGCTACGGTCACAACGCTGAAGCCTACCTGGGCGCCCGGTGCTACCAAGGTCTCAGGCTGCGCTGCTTGGTCAAGCTTGATGCGTGCGGCGAGCATCGTCAGATCGCAGTGATTGATGAGATTGTGCACCTGGGCTTGAACCTTAGGCTTGGCATGATAGGCCAAGGCAAAGCCACCTTCGGCCATCATGATGAGATCGTTGGCACCGTCGCCCACCACAATGATCTGCGCTTTTGCGATCTGGTTTTGTTCCTTGAGACTACGCACCAAGGCCGCTTTAGCCTGGCCATCGACAATCGGGCCTGACACCTTGCCGGTAAAGTGACCGCTCGCATCGACCTCTAAGCGATTGGCGGCAATCTGATTGTAGTGGGCGTGTTCATCGAGCGCGGCAATCAAATTATGAAAACCACCTGAGGCCACACAGAATTGGGTTTTGTCGTTGGCCTGACGCGCCGTATCCATTTCAGTGATGAGTTGATCAAGACCTGGAGTCCACGGCATATGGGCCCGAACATCCGCGAGCACCTGCTGAGCATTGCCGCCTTTAAGTAAGGCGACGCGCTTTTGCAGCGACTGGCTAAAGTCGAGATGACCTTGCATCGCCTGCTCGGTGATAGCTGCCACTTGCTCGTACACTCCTAAGCGGCGCGCAATCTCATCAATGCCCTCGATCTGCACCGAGGTCATATCCATATCCATGACCACGGCACTGCCGCTTAACGCGTCCGCTCCGTGATAGAAATTAGGGAAGGGGTCATACCAGACGTCGCAGTTAAGCCCCCCGCTTAACACTGCCTCGCGTAAAGCCTGGCGCCCGGCCTCGGTTAACGGCTTTGCGACTTCAAGCAAGACGTAGCAGCCTTGGTCACTTAAGGGGAGCGCACACTCAGGCAGGGCAAGCGTTGGGCCATAGGCTGTGGTCAGGAGCTTAGTCAGTCCTGCCACCACCTCCTGCTTGCTCGTACCATGCTGAAAGCCGACCCAAAACTCGTGGGTCTTACCCTGCTGTGCTGCCTTGCTGTGAGCCATGCGCCCTCCGCTTTAGTGATTAACTTTGAACTCGTCACTTTAGCGGGCCGCTTTCAGGCTGTCAACGCGCTGGGCAATCCGCGCCAAGAGCGTGCCCTCGTAAGGACCACGATCCCAGTCCGTCTCAAGACACCAGCTTCCGGCAAGCTCCGGGGCTGCAAGCAGCGCCCGCCACTTGTGCTCTTGCTTTGGCCATAACACCATAGGCCCCAGGCCCAGCTTAAGCCCGCGCGCCACCAGCTGTAAGGCGGCCGCGACCTTGCCGCTAAAGCCATGGACAATGCCGGTAATCTGCTTTGACCTCAGCACTGCCAACAGCGCGCTTTGCGCTCCGACACAGTGCAAGCTGTAGGCACCACACCTATCCTGCGTGGCGGCGATAAACTCATTGAGCAAAGCTTGCTGCTCATTTAGGGGCAAACAACCGGGGTGTTTTTGATCTAAGCCTACCTCACCCCAGCATGGCCCCAACAGCTGCGGCTGCTCGCGTTTGAGCTCATCGTACAGAGCAATGAGGCCCGCAAGCTCGCGCTCAAAGGTGGCAGAATTAAGAAACCACGGATGCAGTCCCAAGCCCAGACTAAAGCGCGCCTGAGCCTCAGGGGGCAGTGCCCGCAGCGCGGCCGCGACGCGCTGCGCGTTATCAAGCGTGGTGCTGTAAAGACTAAAGTGCGCCACCGGGCTTTTAAGGTAGCTCAGTAAACAGGCCTGAAACTCCCCCTCTGAGGACGCCAGCAGATGACAGTGACTATCCGTTAACCTGTCCCCAGGCCCCAAACTTAAGGAGGCCTTATGACAAGATTGCTCCGCTCTTGGCGTCGTGAGTCCCGCACAGGCCGTTGCCATCATGGAGGTTGCCATCATGGAGGTTGCCATCATGGAGGTTGCCATCATGGGGGCCGCCGACATGGGATCCGCCCTAGAGGTCACAGGTGGCGCGCCCAGCGGGCTATTGCTGAGCGTCGTCATGGCGCTTACCAGAGTCGTCTTGGTGACGCTCCGCGTCGGCGTCCTGGTGCGGTGCCGCCTTAGCTTCGGCGTGCTGGGATGTGCTCTGCGCGCCGTCCTCGTCTAAGCCAAAGGCCTTGGCAAAGCCGGTACCGCTGATGATAGCGTCGATCACGCCGCGATTCTTACCGGACTTGCTATCGTCAAAGGAACTGCGCAGCTTTTCCAGGTCGCGCGTGGCCTCGGCTAAGAGTGTTGGATCCGCCTTGACCTTGAGGTGAAGCTCATCTAACTCGCGCGTGGCCTCAGCAATAAGCTCCGGGGTGACCTTGATGGAGGCCTTGTCCTCTGAGTTCTGGTACTCCTGAGCAAAAATAGTGACGCCTTGCTTGAGCAAATTATGACGCTCTTCCTCCTCCGAGCTCTTTTCCTTCTTGCCCTTTAAGGAATGGTGATACAGCTTATGATCGACCACCTCAGGGGCATGAGCATGAACATGATGCTCTAAGTACTCGCCGTCATAGCCCTTCGGGCCATGCTCATCAGGCGGGACAAAGCCTTCGTGCGCATGGTCGATACCCGCTTGGTCGGCGGCCGCAGTACGCTCTAATGCCGCAATTTCTTGCGACTTAAAGTCTGGATTATACGGCTCACTGCCGCGGCCCTTGCCTTCCATCGCATTGATAAAGACATCATTGACCGCAGCCACTTCAGCCAGCTTCAAATAGCCCTGGGTTTCAGTACCATCCTTGAAGCTCTCTTCTGAGATGTTTGGGGTCGGCATAATCACATCGTGATTTGCCCCCATGCCATAGGACGGCAGCGTACCTTGCATCGAGGCTTGAGCAATAAGCTTAGCGCGGCGCAAACTCTCGTGACATAAAGGTTGGCCCTTTTGCTTATGCACTAAACTCATCACCGCACGCATCGTCGGCGAAAGCTTGCTCACCCCAGCTAATGGCGACGTCACCGCCTCTTCGGGAGTTTGCTTGCTGTGATTGAGCAGCGCACTAACCTTAGCCTCAAGGCGCTGCCCCAGAGTCAGATGCGTCTCAGATTTAGGCTCGGGCATATGCTCGGCCGTGATCGCCTCAGCGTTAAAGAGTCCATCATGGTTGGGATCATTGCGATAAACGATACTCGAAGCCCCCGACGGCTCAATACTAGCACTGGACTGAAACTCGGCGCCCGAGGCAGGCTGCTCTCCGTGCTGTTGCGCCGTTTTGGCTTGCAGCTGGGCTAAGCGCGCCTTGGCTTCAGCCAGCTGCTGGGCCGCCTGAGCGTCAGCGGCAGCAATATCTTGTACCGCCTGGACATTAAAGCGGCAAACATCATCGTGCTCGAGCTTAGTGTTGAACTGCGCAGCGCTCAAAGATGCGCTTAAGGAAGCACCAAAAAGCGCGCTCGGCCCTTGTGAGCTCTGAGCGGCACGCAATAGATCCGAAGTGTCTGCAGCAGACGCAGCCGAGTCTGACAAAGCCGAGCCTGACAAAGCCTTGGACTCAGATGCTGCCGGTGCTGGCGCAACCGGTTCTTGCTGGGTCATTTGACCTTGCTGGGACTTGGAGCTGGACGTAGCTGGTGGCGTAGCTGGCCTGAGCGCAGCTGGCGATGCAGCCGAGCGGGGCGCAGCTGGCGATGCAGCCGAGCGGGGCGCGGCTTGAGCGTCTAAGTTCACACTGCCTGCGAGCGTGGCCGCATAGGAAATGGAGTCCGTGGCCTCGAGGCTAGCTAAATCTTGCTGGTTTTCGCGGGCCTCAGCCTCCTCTTCCTCGCGCGCGGCATCTTCCTTGGAGGTACGCTTGGCCGTCGGCGCATAGGAAGCACTGAGGTTTGGTGCGTGACCGGCGCGCACCTTGCGCACGTAGTCCTCCAGCAGATCTAAGTCGATCGGCTTGGAAATATGGTAGTTCATGCCCGCGTCCAGCGAAGCCTTAATATCCTCGGTAAAGGCATTGGCGGTCATGGCAATGATGGTGATGTCTTTAGCGTGCGGTAAGTCCAAGGCTCTGATCTGCCTCGTGGCATCAAGACCATTGAGCCGTGGCATCTGCACATCCATCAAGATGAAATCGTACTGACCTGGATAGCTTTGCTTGAACTTCTCCACGATCTCAACGCCATCTGAGCACACGGTGCAATTGGCCCCACGCATCGAGAGCAGCTCCACCAAGATCTCGGAATTGAGCTCATTATCTTCGGCCGCCAGAATGTGCATTCCCTCGAGCACCGAGTGATTGCCCTCCGGCTCCTGGTGCGAGTCGTTGTTGGCCGCATTGATCAGGGCTTGCTTTAAGTTGCTGATAAAGAGCGGCTTCATCAAGAAGCCCTTGATGCCAATATTCATGCCCTCCAATTCGACATCGGAGTAATCGTAGGAGGTCAAAATGAAGATCGGGATGTCCTTGAACTTGCTCTCCTGCAAGGCCTTAGCGACGTTAAGACCACTTTTATCTTGAAGTACTAAGTCCAAGAGAATCAGGTCGATCTTCTTGCCCTCTTGCTCGAGCTGTTCTAAGGACTCAAAGGCCTGAGCGCCAGTATAGGCATGGAAGGTCTCGACCCCCGCCTCGCTCATGGTGTGGCTGACTGACTCGCTGACAGAACACTCATCGTCGATGAGCAAGATGCGGCTGATGCCGTAGATCTTTAAAAATTCGCTGTCCTTAACCTCTTCGGTCTTGATCTTCAAGGACAGGTGCACACGCACCGAGGTACCTTCGTTCTCCTTGGAGTCAATCGCGATACTGCCGCCTAAGAGGTTAACCAAGTTATGGGTGATCGTCATACCAAGACCCGTACCTTGGATCGCGCTGCCGATCACATTATCAGCACGCACAAATGGCTCGTAGATATGCTCTAAGAACTCTTTAGACATACCCATGCCATTGTCGACCACCTCAAAGGTGTAGCGCGCAATATTGTTAGAGCGCTCCTCTTCTTCGGTGACAATGAGGCTGATATGACCACCTACTTGGGTGTACTTGACCGCATTGGACAGCAAGTTGAGCAGGATTTGATTAAGGCGCAAGTTATCGGCAATCAAGAACTCATGCTTGATATGCTGGAGCTTAATCTCAAAGGCCTGCTTCTTGGCGCGCGCCTGCGGACGCACAATGGTATTTAGGTTGTCGATCAAGGTTGCCAGCGAAAACTCACGCATATTGAAGGTGCTCTTACCACTTTCAATCTTGTTCATATCCAAGATATCGTTGATAAGACCGAGCAAATGCTGGCACGAAGCGTTAATCTTGCGCGCATAATCGGCCACCTTCTGCGGCTTGTCCATATCACGCTTTAACAGCACGCACAGGCCGACAATGGCGTTCATTGGCGTGCGCAAGTCATGGCTCATCGCCGACAAGAAGTCACTCTTGGCGTTATTGGCTTGCTCTGCTTCCTTGTAGGCTTGGGCGGTAACCAGGCGCAGGAACTTTTCCTTCTCGAGGCTCTTGACCAATTGCAGGGAGGAGAGGCGATAACGCGTCCCTAAGTAGGCGATCAAGAGCGCCACGATAAAGAAGAAAGTAAATTCTAAAACGGCATCTTCAAACTTGACCCAACCATCTTGCGGTACCACCTTGATGCAGACGCGGCGCCCGGCTAAGAGCTTAGTTTCTTCGATCACGTTTTTGGCATTTTGTGCCGACAGGTTCGAGGCAATAGTGGTGGGATTACCATTTTGAATGAAGACAAACTCGAACTCATAGCCCTGGCGCAAGAGATCGTTTAAACCCAAAGGCTCAATCACCTCAGGCAAGGCCAGGATAATGACGGCAAAGCCCCAAAAGGTGCCGTCTTGGTAGTAAATCGGGTTACGCGCGATCAGGCTCAAGCCCCCTTGCAGCAGCTCATAAGGGCCATCGACCACGGTAAGACCTGAGCGCATCGCAAAGATCGCGCTGGCGCGCGGCGTTTCACGTTCCAGCACATTATCGCCGATCGCCGCTTCATTGCCCTTTAAGGGGTAGGAATACAGAGTGATACCCGCAGGCAGCAATTGGATGGCGCGAATCGCCGGGCTGTCATAGAGCATTGAGGTGAAGAGGTTAAACTCATCAAGGTAGATTTGACCATCCAGGCGGGTGGCCATCTCACGCATCCGCTCCTCGCCAAAGGAGTGGAGAAAGCCTTCGATCATATTGGTCTTGTCGATCATAGTGTTGAGCACGATGTCAACATGAGTTAAGGCCTCTTGCGCGGCCATGCGCGCCATTTCTTTGGAGTTATTGATGCGCTGATACAAAAAAAGCGCAAAGATCGACAAAATAATCGTCAAGGTCACCAAGAATCTGGTGATAAAGACTTGCCAAAACGTTTTACCCATTTGGTGCCCCTTGACCCAAAATCAACTCAAGCCAGTGCCCTCAAACAACTGACCTTGCACTTCCACCCAATCTCTCAGTGCCATGAGGCCGTGCATTGGCCGTGACTTGCGCCCCTAAAACCAATGTTGCCACATGTGCACTCTTTATTTTAACCGCATCTAGAGTCAAGCGATAGAACTTGCTGCCACATTTCCAACCTACGTCACATGGGCATATCTATCTTGATTTTGCCCCCTATCGATATTACAAATGCACAGAAAAAGGCCTTGTCAGTGTGTGACACCAACAAGGCCCTGCGCTTTGCTTAAATTGTTGCGACTCAAGCAAAGTCCCTCAACTCGTCTTTGCTTTTCGTGCCCCGCACCGACGCCACAATCCCAACCTGACCGAGACCAGCTCAAAAGATGAGCCCCGCCCCAATAGCACGGCACTGAGGACATCACGCACGTAATTTTCCGCCTCAGGCCCATCTTGGCCCCCCAGTGCGGCCGGTAGCGGCAACCTGCCTCACAGCAGGCACAGCGCGCAAAGTGAAGCGTGGCACGTGCGGCCACGCGGGGCGATCGGCAAGCACGCAGCAAGCCGCGCGCGGGGTGAGCGATAAGCGCTGCAAGACGCGCGAGGCGCGCGGGCTGGGTCACGCGGGCTGGGTCACGCGGGCTGGGGCGCGCGGGCTGGGTCACGCGGGCTGGGGCGCGCGGGCTGGGGCGCGCGCGTTAGTGCTCGCGGGTGGCGAGGAACTTGACCTTAGGGTAGCGCTCGATCGCGAGGTTCAAGTTCACGCCTGAAGTGGCCAGATAGGTCAAGTTGTCGCCGCCATCTAAGGCTAAGAAGGTTGGAACCTTGTCCTTAAACTCCTCTAAGGCCTTAGGATCGTCGCACTCAATCCAGCGTGCGGTGGTGACGTTGACGTTCTCGTAGGTGGCGTCGACGTTGTACTCGTGCTTTAAGCGCGAAACTACCACGTCAAACTGGAGCACGCCCACCGCACCCACAATCAAGTCGTTGTTGATGAGCGGACGGAATACCTGAACTGCGCCCTCTTCTGACAGCTGCACCAAGCCCTTTAACAGCTGCTTTTGCTTTAATGGGTCCTTGAGGCGAATACGACGGAAGAGCTCTGGAGCGAAGTTTGGAATACCGCTAAAGCGCAGCTCCTCGCCCTCGGTGAAGGTGTCACCGATGCGAATGGTGCCGTGATTGTGAATACCGATGATGTCACCGGCGACCGCCTCGGTGGCCAGGTCGCGCTCACCTGCCATAAAGGTGACGGCATCGGAGATCTGAACGTCGCGGCCAATGCGCACGTGACGCATCTTCATGCCCTTCTTGTACTCGCCTGAGACTAAGCGCATGAAGGCGATACGGTCACGGTGCTTAGGATCCATATTGGCTTGGATCTTAAAGATAAAGCCGGTGAGCTTATCTTCGTCGGCCTTGACCTCACGGCTGTCAGCTTGGCGCGGTAATGGGGTTGGGGCCCACTTGGTGAGACCGTCTAACATGCAGTCGACACCAAAGTTACCTAAGGCGGTACCAAAGAAGACTGGGGTGAGCTCACCTGCTAAGAAGGCTTCCTCATCAAAGGAGTTCGAGGCCATCGAGATAAGCTCCATGCTTTCACGCAGCTCCTGGGCAAAGTCCTCGCCCACAGCCGCATCAAGCTCTGGATTATTGAGACCCTTGATGACACGGCGCTCTTGGATGTGATAGCCCTCGCCGGAGTGATAGAGCAAGGTCTCATCACGCAGGATGTGGTACACGCCCTTAAAGGACTTGCCCGAGCCAATTGGCCAGGTAATTGGGGCGCATAAAATCTTAAGCTCCGACTCGACCTCATCTAACAGCTCTAATGGATTGCGCGTTTCGCGGTCGAGCTTGTTCATAAAGGTCAGGATAGGAGTATCGCGCAAGCGCGTGACTTCCATGAGCTTGCGGGTACGCTCCTCAACGCCCTTAGCGGCATCGATCACCATAAGGCAGGAGTCGACCGCCGTGAGTACGCGATAGGTATCCTCGGAGAAGTCTTCGTGGCCTGGGGTATCCAGTAAGTTGACGATGCAGCCATTGTATGGGAACTGCATCACCGAGGTGGTCACCGAGATACCACGCTCTTTTTCCATGGCCATCCAGTCAGACTTCGCAAAAGAGCCCGTGCTGCCACGGCCTTTAACCTCACCGGCGCGTTGAATGACGCTACCAAAGAGTAAGACCTTTTCCGTAATCGTTGTCTTACCAGCGTCCGGGTGAGAGATGATGGCAAAAGTGCGTCTCTTTGAGACCTCTTGCAAAAAGTTCTGATCAGCCATAACCACAGAGATACCATGTGAAAACCAAGCGCTCGCCCTACCCCCGGCTCAAGCCATGGTTAGGGGCTGGGGTCGACGCCAAAACCGCGTTATTTTAGCGAAAATTGAAGCGTTTGGCGCATTGGTTTCACGGCTATCCCCGCAATTGGGAGCAGCAGGCCTCAAAGTGGGGGTTATCCCCACCTGATAAACCGGCCCCAAAGGGCAGAAGCCCGCCCACTCGGCGCGGCTAGTCCTACTCGGCGCGGCTAGTCCTACTCGGCGCGGCTAGTCCTACTCGGCGCGGCTAGTCCTACTCGGCGCGGCTAGTCCTACTCGGCGCGGCTAGTCCC
This sequence comes from uncultured Anaerobiospirillum sp., assembly GCA_944392765.1. Classification (GTDB taxonomy): domain Bacteria; phylum Pseudomonadota; class Gammaproteobacteria; order Enterobacterales; family Succinivibrionaceae; genus Anaerobiospirillum. The sequence continues at coordinate 12,982 of CALXXU010000036.1, read as the reverse complement.
GGTCGGCTAAGCCCAGTCGATACGGCCCCAGCCCGCGCTGCTCGTAGCTTTGAGCTTATTCCAAGCCCTGAGGCCAAGCAAAGGTGATGTGGCGTTGAATCTCGCCTACCGGCTCAATCTGGGTGGCGCCCTTGTTTTTGAGCGTGGTCAGAATGTCCTGGACGATGTACTCCGGCACGGAGGCACCGGCCGAGACGCCTACCGCCGTCACGCCTTGTAACATGTCGTCGGTGATCGCGCTGGCATCATCGATGAGATAGGAAGTAGCGCCGTATTGCTGGGCGACTTCGCTTAAACGACGCGAGTTCGAGCTATTTTGCGAACCGGCAATCAGCACCAGCTGACACTCTTGGGCTAAGAGCTTAACCGCAGCTTGACGATGTTGGGTCGCATAGCAGGTGTCATCGTTCTTTGGGCCCTCGATCAGCGGAAACTTGGCCTTAAGCGCGGCTACGGTCTTAGCCGTTTCGTCGATCGAAAGCGTGGTTTGCGTGGCAAACATGGCCTGGTGCGCCCCTAAAGGCAAGGAGAGGTTGGCGACATCCTCTGGGGTCAAAATGACGTGGACTTTGTCCTTAGGACCTGCATATTGCCCTGTGGTGCCTAAGACCTCACGATGGCCATCGTGACCTATGATCACGACCTCCATATTATTTTGGGCTGCCTTAACCACCTTGGTGTGGATGCGCTTGACCAAGGGGCAGGTCGCATCAATGACGGTCAGACCAAGCTTTTGGGCTTGCTCAATCGTGTCCAGACCGACACCGTGGGCCGAGAAAATCACGACCTTGGTGCTCGGCTCAGGAATTTCGCTTAATTCCTCGACCAGGTGCGCGCCCTTGCTGACAAGGTCGGCCACCACGTGCTTGTTGTGCACCACCTCATGGAGGACATAGACGCGCTCGGCGCCAAACTTCTCTAAGGCGCGTTGTACCACCCCAATGGCGCGCTCGACGCCCGCGCAAAAGCCACGGGTATGGGCTAATAAAATTTTAAAGGCCACCGTTACTCTCCCTCATCTAAGTACGCACGGCGCTGTGCTGTGCCCGCAGTGTTTTAGGTGCGTACGCCAATGTACTCTTGCAGCGGCAAGTTGCTGCGGCGCTTGGCATAAGGCACCGAGCTATCGCGCACCAACAGCTGCTGCTCGATTTTAACGGATACGCCCGCCTTAAACTCTTCGTAGTTCTGCTCGAGATCGAAGATCATGCGCGCAAAGTAGCGGTAATCAGGCGCGAGCGTGGTTAAGCTCGGCTTAACAAAGACATCTTCAGGCTCATTGTCAAAGCCGATGACGCCAATGCGCTCTAAGAGCTTAGGCTCTAAATCATTAAGGCACTTGATAAAGCCCACGCCAATCATGTCCGAGCCACACAAGATGCCATCGTATTGTTCGTACAGACGCTGCTCGATAAAGGCCTTACCACTGTTGTAACCATGCTCAATGGTAAAGCGCCCCTCCATAATCAGCGGTTGCACCTTGGTGCCATACTCTTGATTGAATTTGCCCAGCACCCGCAAATAGCCTTCCTTGCGCTTGCGTCCGGCGAGCTTACGCTGGTCACCGGCGATATGCATGATCTTGGTGAAGCCGTTATCGTACAAATGCTTGCAGGCCCGCATCGCCGAGCTTAAATCATTGGAGAAGAGGCAGCGCAGGCCAGTGGAGGTATCAAATTCCTTATCGAGCACGATGATATGGCGATCCGGGCGTGCCAGCTTGGTAATAAAGCCGCAATCATCATCTAAACCGACAAAGACAGCCGTGCTGATGCGCTTATTGTTGAAGTCCTCATCGATACTGGCAAGCAAGGCCTCCTGACCTCGGGTTAGATCGATCACATCAAAGAGCACACTGTAACCGCGCTGCTTGGCCTCCGTGGAGACACTGACTAAGAGCGCAATATTGTAATTGGCATTGAAGCGCTCAAAGATATTCTCCTCAAACTTGGAGAAGTAGTACATGCCAATAGTCTTTTGGAAGGAACTCTTGATGAGCTGCGGCACCACATCGGGCTTATAACCATAGGCCGAGGCCACGCGCAACACCTTGCGCTTGGTATCCTCAGGGATGTCCGGATAATTGTGCAGCACTTTGGACACAGTCGAGCGCGACACACCGGCGATTCTGGCAATTTGCTCACTATTCATACAACGAAACTGTGCCTCCGCTACTTCCCAACGCTCGCAAGGATGATCTTTAGCACCTAGCGCTGATGATGGTACGAGGCTTAACTAACAACTAACAACACGAAAAAAACGCGGCTCTCAAGATTGCTAGCATCTAGAGTGCGCTCGCCCATCTTACGCTATTTTTGGGCCCAAACTGGACTTAGGGCCTAGTTTGAACCGACTTCAGCATTGATTTTGCTGATTTACGAACGCTGTTAGTGCACGCCCGTGATAAGTTAACTGGGTTAAATCGGCTTACTTATCGCAAAAACACGCCATCAATGCCATACTGTTCTTTTTATCTTAACGAAAAGTCAAGCCCAAGGCACGCCCCGTTCGCGTTAAATGTTCGTAAAATTTGAAGTAGCTCGAACTTTTGCCGAGGCCTGATTTTCACTTATGAGCCCGCCCCCAGCAGCCGGGCCGCGTAAACTCACATCTTTAGTTAAAGCCGATACCGCTGCCGTTTGCTGTGACAGCCCCAGCGCGCAGGTTATTGCTTTCGTTGCTCTCGTCAGCTCAGCTTTACATTTTTTGTGATAGGTCTCCACTTTCCGAAAAATTAACCCCCAAAAATGTGAATTAGCTCACGCATTTTTCGCTTTTACTAACACGTGTTCGTAGATTTCCCTCTATAATCAGCGCCAATCGTGAGCAACGGAGGTTATGTGAGCGCGCTTTAGGTGCGAATTAACTTTTATAACTCCATGCTCACAAAGGCTTTTTCTAGCGCGAAAGCTCACTAGGTAGCCCGTTTTAGCTCCTGGGTAGTTAATGGTTGCAGTCGAGCTAAGCTGCCCTCCTGTTTTTACGAACAGCTGCGAACAGATAGCCTCATTCGTCAGAACGCGCCACCATTACTGCACTCTCAAGGGAGTGGAGCTCAGCCCTAGGCCTCAGGTGTATCGTCGCCCGTAAGGGTTCTTGGTGCTTGAGCCGCATCAAGCCTTATGCGTTACGAGCTGGGAAGCCAGTTAGCACCTACCATTCTTGTCCACCTTACAGGGGGCAGCTTGCGACCGTGGTGAGTGTGTTGGTCTCAAGCGCCGCGCTGTCAGCTGGACAAGAGGTGCCCTGAGCACCTTTGATTTGGGTTTAAGGCAGAGACAACGCTTTGCCTTATACCCCGGATTAACTTAAGAGTGCAGAGCTAAGTTAATCCTTGCAGCGTCGTATGACGGCAAGCGTTAAAGTACAACGCCCTGTGGCCGCAGCAACAGCACTAAGCTTAAGCACTTAGCTTAAGCACTTAGCTTAAGTGCGCGGCGGGAGCGGGTAGCTGCAACGGCTTGGCGTGACGACTCATATGCACATTGAGGTTTGTCTCTATGGAACATCGTTTAGATTGGGGCTTTGTTTCCAGCACGGTTAAGGTGATGGATAGCCCTAACGCAGCCGCAAGTGACGACATCGTCGTAACTTGGAACTTATGCCAGGTTAACACCACTGATTTGGCTCAAGTGGAATATGGTCAAGGCCCTAAGCCTTATGATGCGGAAAGCTGCGCCACTGCGGGCTTATTTGGCCCTGAGAGCAAGGCCTGCGACGTCAATCAAGTGTGCTACCTTGATTTGACCTTAAAGAGCAAGAGCGGCGCCCCGGTCGTGCTTCCCCACACCGTGATCGATTTTCGCTTCCAGCTTGATAACGTCCAGTCGCTGTGGTTACCAAGCATTGCTGCCCCAGGCAAGAACTACCGTCCTAAGGGCATGCTCGAGTACACCGCATCGATCACCACCCATCTGTGCAATTTAGCCCCAATGGGTGCCTTCTACTCGGCTGAAGGCCTGAACAAGCTGTCCTTTGCGCTGTCTGATTGCAAGAATATCGTTAAGGTCACCGCTGGCGTCTATGAGGAGCAGACCTGTGGTCGCGTCTCCTTTGACTTATTTGAGACCCCAGCCCACGCCCAAAGCGAGTACCAAGTTACCTTGCGCTTAGATAGCGCCCTGATGCCGGTCTTCAACGCCGTGGAGAATATGGCCCGCTTCTACGAGCGTTTCTTAGGCATTGAGGCGATGCCAGTGCCTGAGGGTGCCTACGGTCCGGTTTACTCCACTTGGTATGCCTTCTTACAAAATCTGCAAGATCAAGAGATCGAGGATCAATGCAAGCTCGGCGCTGAGTGCGGCCTTAAGACCGTGATCGTCGACGATGGCTGGCAGACCGATGACAACAACCGTGGCTATGCCTTCTGCGGTGATTGGCAAGTCTCCAAGACGCGCTTCCCACATATGCGTGAGCACGTCGAGCGCATTCATGCTTTAGGCATGAAGTATATGGTCTGGTTCTCAGTACCATTTATTGGCCGCAAGGCGCAGCGCGCGGCCGAGCTTAAGGATTACTGCCTGTGCTTTAACCCACGCTGGGATGCCTATGTCTTAGACCCACGCTATAAGAAGGTTCGTGACTTCTTAGTTGCCACCTTTAGCAATATGGTCAAGGACTACAACTTAGATGGCTTAAAGCTCGACTTCATCGATGAGTTCGACTTACGTCAGGCCGATGCGAAGGCTGCCGCCTACGATGCCGCCCGCGACACCCAGTCGATTCCAGATGCGGTTGATATGCTGATGACCGAGGTCCGTGATGCCCTGATGGCAATCAACCCAGAGATTTTGGTTGAGTTCCGTCAGAACTACATCGGTCCTATGATCCGCAAGTACGGCAATATGCTGCGCGCCCACGATTGCCCAAGTGACACCCTGATGAATCGTATGACCACGATCGATCTGCGTGCCACTTCGTTACAGACGGCAGTGCACGCGGATATGTTCACTTGGTCGCCGCAAGAGAGCGTCGAGAGCTCGTCCTTACAGTTCATCCACACCCTCTTTGCTGTGCCTCAGGTTTCGTGCAACTTCAAGCACATCAATGCTGAGCACAAGGCCATGGTCAAGCACTGGATCACCTTCTGGGAAGAGCATCGTGACCTCTTGATGCACGGTCAAATCAAGGCCGCTCACCCTGAGTTCATGTACACCGATATCAGCGCCACCCAGGATAACAAGCAAGTACGCGTCATCGGCAGCGACCACATCTTTGACCTCTTTGACGAGAGCTTACAAGAAGTCATCTTGGTCAACGGTGCCATGGTGCAGAACATCGTGGTTAAGAGCTCGCCCCCGGTTAAGGTCAGCGCCACCAGCTTCAACTGCTTAGGCCAAAAGCAAGAGAGCACGACCTTGGAGCTTGATGCCAAGGTACAGGAGCTTGCTATCCCTAAGTCCGGTTACATCGTTTTCACCCGCTGCTAAGCCCTCAGGGGGCGCCTTAAAGGTCGCACCTAAGCGTTTAACAGCAAGAACGCACTGTCTCAGGCTCACTCACAGGTCACTCATATACCTTTTCCCCAGCCTCACAGTGCTACCGTCTCCACCACTCAAGCGAGGTGGCGGTAATTCCCGGTGAAGGCACACAGTGGCCTTCATTGAGGGGTCAGCTTTGAGAGCACGGTGGACACTGCGCTCTTAAAGCGGGCTATCACCCCTTCTTAGCAGGGTTGGGACTTACTGCTGCCTCCTTTTTAGTGGTTAACCCGATTTAGTGTGAGCCCCAGGCCCACGCTAACAGACCAAGCGCCGAGCTTGCGGCTCGCATCGGTTGCCGCAAGCGATACGTTTGGTTTGCTCCCGACTTGCATGGACTTACTTGGCGTGAGCTCATGCAACATATTCTTGTCGCACGGCACCATTCCCACGACAGTTGGGCCAAGCTCAGTCCTTAGTAAGGTCTGCCCTTATTAAGCTCCTTAGTTCAGCTGCGTAGCATTGGTTCCAGCAAAAGGAACACGATATGAGCAATACCGATATCAATGGCAAGGAGATTCCTGCGCCAATTGCCCCGAAAGTATCGATGCAAACCAAGTTATCGTACGGTTTCGGTAGCTTTGGTAAGGACTTCTCGCTTTGCGTAGTCAATACTTTCTTATTCTTCTACCTAACTGACGTGGCAAAGGTGCCAGCCACCATCGCAGGTGTCATCTTCCTGGTAGCCCGTGTCTGGGATACTATCAATGACTTCCTGTTTGCCTTGATCGTCACCAAGGTCAACACCCGTTGGGGTAAGTACAAGCCATGGCTCATTGCTGGTAACTTACTGCAATGCTTCTTCTTAGCTGCGTGCTTCTGCACTCATATGTTTGAGGGCACCACCCAGATCGTTTACTTAGCAGTGGTTTACATCTGCTGGGGTATGTCCTACACCATCTGCGACGCCCCATTCTGGTCGCTGGTTCCTTGCATCACCTTAGACAAGCATGAGCGTGAGGGCTTACTGCCATATCCTCGTTTTGCTGCCACTATCGGTAACTACTTAGCCGCCGGCCTAGGTGTTTATGCTGTTGCCTTATTTGGTCAAGGCGACGATGGTTTTGGCTACGCCGTCTATGGCTTAATTGCTGGCCTGTTAGCGATCGCTTCGGCTTTAGTCACCTGCAAGTGGACTGAACAAAACTACGCCCCAGCTGAAGGTGAAACCTTCAAGCTCTCGGACGCTTTCACCATTATTACCAAGAACAAGCAATTCATTTTCTTTATCGTTATTGCTCTGTGCTTCGTTATCGGTACTGGTGTTTCGCAGTCGCTCAACCTCTACATTTACAAGTACTGCTTACACGACGCCAGCCTGTTCTCGGTTATGCAGTTATGGGCCGGTATTGTCACGATTCCTTCGATCGTCTTCTTTACCGTCTTAGTCCGCATCTTCAGCCGTAAGTTAATCTTCGCTTTAGCCTTGATTTTACCATTGCTCTATTCGGGCGTGATTGCAATGGCAGGTTGGGGCATGCTCCCAGTTTATCCTTCGGTCGTCGCTTCCGGTATCATCTTCGGCTTCTCCAACTCGATCTACTGGATTCTGGTCTTCATCATGGTTGCCGACTGCGTGGACTTTGGTGACTACCGCTTAGGCCTGCGTTCGGAGATTATCTACTACTCCTTACACACCTTAGTGATCAAGTGCTCGGGCGCTATCGCCTCGGCCTTCTTAGGTGTTTACCTCTCGTGGATCAACTACTTACCAGATCAAGAGCAAACCCAAGAAACTATCGACAGCATGTTAAGCTTCTATTTCGGTGCAACCTTAATCTGCGTTGTTTCCTTAGTGGTTTACCTCACCGTTTATCACTTAAACGGCGACACCTTGGATAAGATTCAGCGTGAGATCACCCGTCGCAAGATGGAGAAGCTCACGGCTGATGCCGTAGCTCAAGAGCCTTCTGCTATGGAAAAGCAGCTCCTTGACGCCGCCAAGAATCAATAAGATTCAAGGCTCACGTAAGAGCAAATCTCTCCCCTAAACCCGAACTCTAACGAAAAGACCGGAGCCTAAGCTCCGGTCTTTTTTATTGCGCGCCCGCCCCAACCCATCAGCGTCGTAGCATCCGCGCCCAACACCAACTGAGTAGGTTGCGCTATTCCCCCGGCCCCACCGGGAGCTCCACCGAGGACTAGCCTCAAGCCCCTACTTCCTCCTGCCCTACCACTGGCGCTATCCTCCAGCGCCCGCAGCACCGCTTCATACCGGCCACCAGCACCGCGCGCACTACGACCAAAGATAGGCACCTACCGCGCTTGATTCTGGCGCGGCTTACCTGGGAGTTATTTAGCCTTCTTGCTCTTGCCGCCAAACAAGGCGGTGATCACCAATAAGGCGGCACCGCAGCACACGGCGATATCGGCGACATTGAAAGCAGGGTAAGCCCAGACGATGACACCGCTATCATCGCGCCAGTAAAAGAGCAGGAAATCGATGACGTAACCTAGGATGACGCGGTCGATCAGGTTGCCGATAGCGCCACCGATAAAGAGCGCGTAGGCAAGGCAGGTCCACTTGTGCTCGGCTCGCGTGCGCAAGAGCGCAATGGTTAAAGCTAAGGTGATGATAACGGCCAGACCTGAGAGCAAGTAGCGCTGCGCCCCGCCCCAGTCCGCTAAGATGCTAAAGGCAGCACCGTAGTTGTAGACATGAACTAGGTTAAAGAAGGGCAGCACCTCAATGCCAAAGCTGCCTTGCTCGATATAGGTGACGCACAGCCACTTGGTGAGCTGATCTAGGCCAATGATAATCAGTGAGATTAAGAGAAATTTGGCGCCAGTGCTCTGACGGCGATTGGAGAAGATGGTGCTCACAGGTACTCCCGTTATTGGTTTCTTAGATCAGATTTGTTGCTCATCATAGCATGAGCGCTTGGGACAAAAGAAAACCCGAGAAGCTCTCACCTCTCGGGTTTCTATTAGCACGCACTGCGCGGCAGTGCTGATTGGTGCTGCTTGATGCTGACTAGTGCTTAGTAGCGCTTAGGCAAAGCGGCGGGTCTCGCCACCGTGCAGGATGTTCTCTAAGCAGCGTGGGCACAGGGTTGGGTGCTCAGGGTCAGAGCCCACACCCTCTTCGTAGTGCCAGCAGCGCTCGCACTTGTGAGCGCTCGACTTGGTAACGATAAAGCCAAGCTTGGAGCCTTCGCCCACAAAGGCGTCGGCTGGGGCCTCGCCCTCGGTGACCGTAACCTTGGAGGTAATGAGGACAAAGCGCAGCTCATCACCTAAGGCCTGTAAGTCCTTGACCAAGTCGCCTTGAGCGAAGACCTGAACCTCAGCCTCGAGCGAACCACCGATGGTGCCAGCGTTACGTGCCGCCTCAATGGCGCGATTGGCCTCGTCACGGAAGGCTAAGATGCGCTCCCAGTAAGCAGAGTTGAACTGCGAGTTCTCGTCTAAGGTCTTGAGGTTGTCGTGCTTGAACCAGTGAGCGGTGAAGACGAACTCGTCACGCTTGCCTGGCATAACCTCCCAAACCTCTTGGGCGGTGAAGGAGATGATTGGGGCAATCCAGCGAACCAAGCACTCAGCGATGATGTACAGGGCGCTCTGGCAAGAACGACGAGCTAAGCTGTCGGTCTTGGCGGTGTACTGACGGTCCTTGATGATGTCGAGGTAGAACGAGCCTAACTCGATCGAGCAGAAGTGCATCAGCTCCTTGATCACTAAGTGGAAGTCATAGTTATCGTAGTAGCTGATAATCTTCTCTTGGGTCTTCTGAGCTAAGCTGACTGCCCACTTATCAAGCTCAACCATGTCCTCGAACTTGACCATATTGGTTTCTGGGTCGAAACCATTTAAGTTGGCCAGTAAGAAGCGAATGGTATTGCGGATACGGCGATAGGCGTCGGCCGAACGCTTGAAGATCTCTTGCGAAACCGCGATGTCACCGGTGTAGTCGTTCGTGGCAATCCACAGACGCAGCACGTCGGCACCCATCTTGTCCCAGACCTCTTGTGGGGCAATAACGTTGCCTAAGGACTTGGACATCTTGCGGCCCTTGTCGTCCACGGTAAAGCCGTGCGTTAAGACCTGCTTATATGGGGCCTTATCCTTCATGGCAACCGAGAGCATTAAGGACGACATGAACCAGCCACGGTGTTGATCGGAGCCTTCTAAGTACAAGTCGGCACCATGACCGTGGAACTCAGGGCGTTGATCGACGACCGAGAAGTGGGTCGAACCGGAGTCAAACCATACGTCTAAGGTGTTAGGGTCCTTGTAGTACAGTGGGACTTCCTCAGCTGGGATCAGATCTTCGATCTTGAGATCCCACCAAGCTTGGATACCCTTCTTTTCAACGGCTTGAGCGACCTTCTCGATAATCTCAGAGGTACGTGGGTGAATCTCACCAGTTTCCTTGTTGACTAAGACTGCGCAAGGAGTACCCCAAGTACGCTGACGGCTAATGCACCAGTCGACGCGCTGCGAGACCATCGCCTCGATACGGTTCTGACCCCAAGCTGGAATCCAGCGGATGTTCTTGATTTCCTCTAAAGCGCGCTTTCTTAAGCCATGGCCATCCATCGAGATGAACCATTGCTGGGTAGCACGGAAGATAACTGGGGTCTTGTGGCGCCAGCAGTGTGGGTAGCTGTGCTCAATCTTATCTGCGTGCATTAAAGCACCGCGCTCAGTTAAGACCTTGATCACCTCTGGGTTGGCCTTGAAGACGTTGAGGCCACCAAATAATGGGGTCTCAGGTAAGAAGCAGCCATCAGGACCAACTGGGTTGAAGATCTCAAGACCGTACTTAACCGAAACGGTGTAGTCATCAAGACCGTGGCCACCAGCGGTGTGGACGCAGCCGGTACCTGCATCTAAGGTAACGTGCTTGGCGAGCACTACTGGTACGGTGAAATCGTAGAATGGGTGCTTAAACTTTAACAGCTCTAAGTCCTTGCCCTTGCAGGTAGCCAGAACCTTGTAGGCATCCTCAGCGACCCCGATCGTCTTCATCACCGACTCAACTAACTCTTGAGCCATGATGTAGCAACCAGCCTTGTCCCCTGTTACCTGAACTAAGGCGTACTCGAAGCTCTCGTTTAAGCAGATCGCGCGGTTAGCAGGTAAGGTCCAAGGAGTGGTGGTCCAAATGACGCACGAAACGTCTTCAGCGACGTCAGCAACGTTAAAGGCCTTTAAGACCGCAGCCTTGTCGTCAGCTAAGAAGCGGACGAAGATTGCGTCGGAGGTGACGTCGTAGTACTCAACCTCAGCCTCAGCTAAAGCCGATTGGCACTCCATGCACCAGTAAACTGGCTTGTAGCCTAAGACGAAGTGGCCGTTAGCAATGGCTTTGCCTAAGGCGCGAATAATATCGGCCTCAGTCTTGAAGTCCATGGTGAGGTATGGGTGCTCCCAATCACCGATCACGCCTAAACGCTTGAAGTCAGCACGCTGGTTGTTGATGTGCTTTAAGGCGTACTTACGGCACTCCTCACGGAATTGGGCGACATCAACCTTTTGACCAGGCTTACCGATCTCGCTCTCAACCTTCTGCTCAATTGGCAGGCCGTGGCAGTCCCAACCTGGGATATAAGGCGAGTCAAAGCCCGATAAGGTCTTGGACTTAACGATAATGTCCTTTAAGGTCTTGTTAATTGCGTGGCCAATGTGAATTGAGCCGTTCGCATATGGCGGGCCGTCGTGCAGGACAAACATATCGCAGCCTTCGCGCGACTTACGGATCTTCTGATACAGGTCCTGCTCTTCCCACTTCTTTAACATGGCAGGCTCGCGCTTAGCGAGGTCGCCACGCATTGGGAAAGCAGTCTCTGGGAGATTTAACGTTGACTTATAATCTGCCATTGATTGCATCCTAACGTGTTGTTGCCACAACAATTAACAAATGAAAGGTGTGCTTAACTAAGCTAACTAAGCTGCACTAAACTTTCTAGCTTTTTAAGCTTGAACCTAAGGTAAGATGGGCGCCTCCAAACTTAACAAGTATTGAGCGCGCTCCTTATCAGCGCTGATTTGCGCGATCAAAGCGTCTAGGTTCTCAAACTTAACTTCATCGCGAATCTTGTGCACAAAGGTCACTTCGATCTCTTGACCGTAGAGATCAGCATCGAAGTTAAAGATGTTGACCTCAAGCAAGCTGTGCAAGGTTGGAATAGTGATCGTAGGGCGATGTCCGACATTGGCCACGCCCTCAAAATGGCCATAGCTACAGGCCACCTTGACCGCATAGACGCCGCTTAATGGGCATACCAGGCGGTTTAAGTTGATATTGGCGGTCGGAAAGCCGATGGTGCGTCCAATCGCATTACCATGCACCACGCGCCCGGCGATACTGTACGGACGGCCCATAAACTTAGCGGCAGTCGAGAAGTCGCCCTTAACGATTAAGGAGCGCAGCATTGTGCTCGAGATCCGCACACCTTCTTCTTCGACCTTACCGATAGCCGAGCACTCCATCCCACGGGTCGCACAGGCGGCCTTAAGCTCGGCAATATGATAGGCCCCGCCGCGCCCGAAGCTAAAATCCGAGCCCACGGTGACGCTCGCCACCTGCATGCGCTCGAGCATCGCGACAAACTCAACGTCGCTTAAAGCGGCGAACTTGCGGGTGAAGGTCATGCAAAAGACGATATCGATACCGGCCGCGCGAAAGATACGCAGCTTATCGCGAATGGTGAAGAGGCGTGCGGGCACATTATTATTGGCCGCGCTCTCCACTGAGGCGCTATCACCTTGAGTCTTACCGCGCCCAAAGAACTCTAAGGGCTGGGGCTCAAAGATCATGACCGCGCTCAGTAAATTCATAGCGCGCGCCTTAGCTTGCATTTGCGCGATTACGGCTTGATGGCCCACATGGAAACCGTCGAAATTGCCGATCGCAAGGGCAATTTTGCGCTCACTTCCATGAAAATCAGACAACCACCGATACAAACGCATGTCGTGCAAGCCCCATTCAAGGCACCGTAAACCAACTCCAACACTGAGCCCCAAGCGGACTCAGCCACCAACCTTAGAGCCCAAGCTCCGCACCAAAAGCGCGCTGATGCCATTTTGGCCTAAGATAGAGCGTCAATTATAGCGATAAAAGCGTGACGGCGCGCGAATTTCCCTAGATTTCAGCACAACAACGGTGCAGTACCCAGCGCCCGCCCCGGCCCTACCACCAGCGCACCCTCATGCCATTTTCCCGCCCTAAGCCCGCGTACTCATGCGCACTCAGCGCGCAGTGCGGCACCGCAGTTCACCAAATTAGAGCAGCACTCACCTCAAGCCCGGAGCGCCCCTGCCCCAAGCTTGCACCTGCGCCCCCAGCTGCTCTGACAAAAAGGCCCCGGCGCCTTATGAGCGTCAGAGCCATTTTGCTATGAGCTTGTGTCCAGTTATGTGCTCTTAGTCCTGCCAAGTAACGCCGTCGGCTAGACGCACGCATTCATCGACTAAGGTCCAGCCGTGCTGGGCGTCGTAGTCGGCTACCACCATGGCGCAGTTAATCGGTGGAATGTGGTTCCAAAAGAGCTCGAGGG
>CALXXU010000035.1 GCA_944392765.1 uncultured Anaerobiospirillum sp. | reverse complement strand
AACGACTACTACTATAAGGTCGAACCGCCTCATGTGAGACACCAAAATGTTGCAAAATTTAATTTGTAACAGCTCCCTGATAGTAACAACGAATAGCAAGAAGTCAGCAGAGGCCATAGTAACCGTGGGAGTATGCGGTGAAGGGCCGAATCTTATCAGTGTGAAACGAGGAGGAACCTTTGCTCTAAAAGAGTTAGAAAAGTAGCAGCCCAACTCTCCAGCAAATATGAGTTAAGTCTCCGCACCTGAGTTGGGTGGAGCAGAACCTCTAGGGTGAGGATAGGCGCGGAACGCCGAAGGTAACCCAAAGAGGGGACTTGAAGACGAGGTAGGATATATCCCTTAGAGTAACATGCAGCCAGAAGTGACCTTAGAGGCGATACTCAAGTACAGGAACCTGTATAACGCGTACAAGTCGGTAACGTCGAACGGCGGCGCTCCAGGCGTCAACGGCACGACCACAACCGAGTTGTACCACTGGTTCTACCTACACCCACACCAGATAAGCACTTCTGTTAGACAAGGAACATACCAATGCAGTCCGATTAGACGCGTTTACGCCTTAACTTTTCAAATTTAGGCACGCCCGTGCCTAAATCTATAAGTGAATTGAATCAAACAATTTTAAGATACGCCGCAAATCTAAGCCATCTTGACCTATAAAAAAATATATTAAAATAAAAAAAATATTTTACTTTTTTTTTTGTTTTTTTGGTTTTCTTTTTTTTTTTTTTTTTTTTTTTTTTTTTGGTGGTCTAATGGCGCATATTTACCGAGAAAAACCGGAAATTCCAATCCCTCCGAAAGGTCACATCAACCATAGCAATGCTCAAGTATCAATCTACGATCTTGATAACAATGGGCATCGCACTGGTACGCGAATTGTGATTGGCGTAGCCACCAGTGAAAGGATGATGCATCCAAATGACAACTTCAGACTCATGTATCCTGAGCTGTGGAAGAAGCACTACGGCGAAGATGTGCCTGAATATGTGCTTACTAAGCTTAATGATGAGCTCAAAGAGAAGGTGGCTCAAGCCGTTAAGCGTGGCCAAGGCCGCCCTAAGGGCAGCAAGAACAAGGCAACGCTTGAGCGTGAGCAAGCTGAAGCTGCCGCCAAGAAGCAAGAAGAGAAGCGTGGTCCTGGCCGCCCAAAGGGGAGCAAGAACAAGAAAACACTTGAGCGTGAGCAAGCTGAAGCTGCTGCAAAGAAGCAGGAAGAAAAGCGTGGTCCTAGATCGGAGAGCCCCCCGGTGGAATCAAGGCTATCCAAGAGAAGCTTAAGAGGCAACTCGTAGGCTGGGCTATGTACTACAGAAATGCCATCCCAAAAGCATGGCAAGCCGAAATAGATCAGTGGATACGAAGACGCATCAGACAGCTTCACTGGAAGCAATGGAAAACGCCGCACAACCGGCAAAAGCAGTTCGCGCAAAGGTGGAGCAAAGCCCCAACAATGGGGGAATACGCCTACAGCGTGAACAGCTACTGGCGGATGGCAAGAACTCCGGTCATCAACAAGGCCTTGGACAATTTAACGCTCTACCAGGAAGGTTGGATGACCCTTGAATATTCGCTAACCACCGGACAAAAGCTAATCCATAAGATCCGGTAAGTGATAAGAAACCGCCTTGGTACCGAAAACGGTATGCCGGGTGCTGTGAGAGTCGGCAGCGGACAAAAGTGCCCGCAGCGGCTACTCGATTTGGGCCGTTGCTCAAGCGGGCGCGGGCGCTACAGCGGGAGCTACAGCGGGATGGAGTGCTCGGTGAAGCTTGGCTCCGGACTTGGCTCTTGATGCTCGTAGTCGTAGGAGCGCTGCTCGCGCTGGGCGTTGAGCAGCTCTTGCTTGGCACCTAACTCCAAGATGATGGTGCACAGCTCATCGAGCTCAGCTAGGCCTAGATTCTTGCGCGCATAGCAGCACAGATGGCGCTTAATCGGGCGGCCTTGGTAGGTGAGCTCATAGCGCGTGAGCTTAGCTGGGGTCTCGTGGGCGCCCTTGAGCAGGGACTTGTCGACTAAGAGCGCGCCCTCCAGGCCTTGTTGCAACAGGCGCCGCCCTTCGCTTAACGACGGCACGTGCTGGTAGCTGCCGCCAATCTTCTCTAAGTGCAGCAATTGCTCGAGTGCATGGCACTCATCATCAAAGTGCTCAGGCTCGCAGGCTAAGAGTAAGGTGGTGCCGTGGAGCTCCCCTAAGTCGAGCTTGGGCTTTTGGCGCGCCTCAGGGCTCAGTTCCAGACTCTTAGGCAATTCCACTTGCAGCTTGGTTGAGAACAGGCTGACCTTGCGCAAGGACTCTAAGTTGCCTAGGCGGCGCTCATCGGAGATAAAGGCGTTGATGCTGCCATTGCCAAAGAGATCGTAGAGCTCATCGTGGCTGCCATAGAAGAGCTCGAGCTCTAAGCCGGTGCGATTGAGCACTTGCTCAGTCAAGAGCTGGGGCAGGTCACCCTTATCCATCGATGAGAGCAGCCCTAGGCGCAGGGTCGAACCGAGGTTGCGGTTGACCCGCTGCACCTGCACCACCAGATTGTCCACCTCATGGATAATCTGCAAGGCGCGCTGATATAAGAGCTTGCCCGCTGGCGTCACCTCAAAGGAGCGCCCATGGCGGATAAAGAGCGGTACTTGCAGCTCCTTTTCTAGGGCGCGCATGTGCTGCGAGAGGTTGGGTTGGGTCACGAAGCACTCGCGCGCGGCCTCGGTGAAGCTGTGCTTATCGACAATCGCGATGAAGTACCTCAGTTGCATGAGCTGCATAGCGGCCTGCCTTAGATGTTGTGGCCGTGCTCAGCCATGAAGGCGACAAAGTCATCTTCGCTTAAGACCTGAATGCCTAAGTCTTGGGCCTTGGTGAGCTTAGAACCGGCGGCGGCACCTGCGATCACGGCCGTGGTCTTCTTGGAGACTGAGCCTGAGACCTTAGCGCCCAATTGCTCGAGCAGCTCCTTGGCTTGGTCGCGGGTAAAGCGCTCCAAGGTACCGGTTAAGACGTAGGTCTTGCCCAAAAGGGGCTTGGTCGAGAGATCCATCTCGCTGACTTGCTCCAGCGCAGTTGGAGCAACGCCCAGCTCCTTTAAGCGGGCAATGACGCTGCGATTGTGCTCTTCGGATAAGAAGTCGGTGATCGTAGTGGCCACGACCTTGCCGATATTGGGAATCGTGCACAATTGATCGGTGGTCGCCGCCATCAGATCGTCAATGGTCTTGAAGTTCGTGGCTAAGATCTTGGCCGTGTTGGTGCCGACCTCGCGAATACCTAAGGCGTAGATAAAGTGGTTGAGCGGACGGGTTTTAGAGGCCGCGATGTTGGCAATGAGCTTCTTGGCAATGGTCTCACCTAAGACGCGCATCGTGACTGTGCCGTTCTCGTCCTCATTTTCAAAGGTCAAGGTCGCAAGCTGAGACTCGTTTAAGGTGTAGAGATCGGCCACGGTGCTGACCAGCTTTTGGCTGACCAGTTCGTCGACAATCGCCTCACCTAAGCCATCGATGTCCATCGCTGGGCGGGTGGCATAGTGCTCGATCGCCAGGCGGCGCTGGGCTGGGCATACTAAGCCGCCGGTGCAGCGGTAGGCAACATCATCGCCTTCACGCTCGACCTTAGAGCCGCACTCAGGACAGGTGGTCGGGAATACGATATCCTTGAGCTGGCCTTCTTTCTTGGCGCGCTCTTCGAGCACCACGCCGGTAATCTGTGGAATGACGTCACCGGCGCGGCGAATAATCACGCTATCGCCGATCTTAAGGCCCAAGCGCGCGATTTCATCGGCGTTATGCAAGGTGCAATTGGAGATGGTAGCGCCGCCGACATAAACCGGCTTGACGCGTGCGACCGGGGTGATGACGCCAGTGCGGCCCACCTGGAAGTCGACGTTCAAGAGCTCGGTCATTTCCTCTTGAGGTGGGAACTTATAGGCCACAGCCCAGCGGGGCGCTTTGGCGGTAAAGCCCAGCTCTTCTTGCAGCGCAATCGAGTTGAGCTTCATCACGGTGCCGTCGATGTCGTAATTGAGGCTGCTACGTAACGAGCCGATCTTTTGGTAGAAGGCCTGCATGCCCGCAAGGCCCTGGGCGACACAGACCAGCGGATTGACCGGCAAGCCTAAGGATTTACACCATTGCAAGCGGCCATATTGGGTATCAGGGAGGCTATCGCCTGCACCCACCTTGGCTTCACCGATATAGTAGGCGTTAAAGGTCAAAGGACGGGTCGCGGTAATCTTCGGGTCTTGTTGGCGTAAGGAGCCGGCGGCGGCATTGCGCGGATTGGCAAAGATGCGCCCCTTATTTTGCTTGGCGGCCTCATTCCACTTCTCAAAGCCATCGCGCGGCATAAAGACCTCACCGCGTACATCAAGGTACTCAGGCACCGCTCGAGCTGCAAACTCGCCTGTGACCTCTGATTGGGTCAGCTTGAGTGGAATGGCTTTAATGGTCTTGGCGTTGGCGGTGACGTCCTCACCGGTGGTGCCATCACCACGGGTAACGGCGCGCACTAAGATGCCCTTTTCGTAAATGAGCGAGATCGCCAGGCCGTCGAGCTTAGGCTCGCAGCAGTACTCGGCCTCAGAGCCCACGGCTTCAAGCATGCGCTTATTGAAGGCCTGTAAGTCCTCATCGTGGAAGATATCGCCCAAGCTCATTAAAGGAACCTTATGGGCGACCGGGGCAAAGCTCGTTAAGATGCCATCGCCGACGCGGCGGGTTGGGGCATCAGCGTCACGAAATTCGGTCTTACTTTCGATATCCACCAGCTCATGGTAGAGGCGGTCGTACTGGGCATCAGGGACAATGGGATTGTCCTCGGTGTAGTAGGCGCGGCTATAACGATTTAAGGTTTCCACCAGCTCGCGATAGTGCTCGTAGCTTAAATCAAGGCCCTGATTCTCAGGAGCGTCCTCAATTAAGTCAATCAAACCGGCCATAATGTCTCCTGGCGCATGCCATAACGAAATCTTTTGCTAAATTTGCCATCTTGGACCAGTAGCGCTCAGGCAGGGGCGTTGGGCCCTCGGGCCGCCCATGTCTGACCAAACGGCTACTTGCTTGGTCGATGCTTCAATTATAGATGGCTATATTTAAAAATCAATAAATTTTAGTATCATTCAAGATATTTAAGTCAAAAATTTGACTTAAGCTATAGCGCACTTAGCCTGATGGGACTGCTGGCTGGAGTCAAACTGCCTCAATCAGCGTTCCTTGGTTGTGCCGGAAAAGCATGCGGCGCGGGGAAAGAAGGTTGAGCGCAATGAGGCTTCAGATGCGGCATCAGAACCCTGGGCCATAAGAGGCACTGAACCTTTGGAGCGCACCATGGTGCTTGGCCCTCAGCGCGGTGGCCTTACGGGGTGCTGAGGGGGCGTTTTTTTTTTATGTGGGTGCGCTTATTGGTTGAGCGCGCTGCGGCCGCCGTCGTAGCGCTGGAGATCTAAGGCCATTTGGTCGAGGGCATCAGCTGAGAGCGGCATGCGGTTTTGATCTTCCATTACGCCACCTAATTGCTCAATAAAGATCTCGCTGGCCATACGCAGGGCCTTGAAGTAGGCAAAGGCCTTGCCGCGCTGCGGCAGTCTCATGTAGAGAGCGATCGACGAGGTCGAGAAGTTTTGCATATTGTCTGGGAAGTAATAAGGGTACTCCATCGAACAAATGCGAAATACCTCGTTGTCCTTGGTGGTGGCGTTCTCGTACACGAAGTAAATCTTGAAGTTGTCTTGGATATAGCCTTGGATAAAGCCGTACTGGGCGCACAGGGCTTCGATGTCCGCGCCTAAGTAAGGGCGCTCCTTGTCCGCAGCTAAGATAATCTCATAGACATCGCGATCGGGCTTGAACTCCTCGTCGGCAGGATAATTAGGCACGCTGCTGTGCGGTTCATAGACTTGGGTTTGTACCGTGATACCGCTGCTCGGGCGCTGCGGATTGACCGCAATGCTGGCGTTGTTTTGAACATCTTCAATGCCAAAGTTCTCAGCGCTCTCCGGCACGCGCACCGAGACGCGCACCTTGGTTTTGCTCCCAGCGTGATGCGTGCTGCTCTCTTTGGAGATTTTGATGTTCGCGCTGTCTTGACCGTCGCTACTGCCTAAGTCTGAAGAGACAATGCGAACCTTGCCTACTTGGCGGGCTTTGCTGAGCTCTTGGTCGTGCTCGTTATCTTTTTCCAGCTTGCGATTCTTAGGACGATCTGAAAACCACAGACCATGAATGATGAAGGCGAGAATACAGGCGGCGCCTACAAACAGGATAATAGAGCTGGGGTCAAACATAGCAACCTTCCTTACGGCACAAACTGTCCCCCATTATACGTGAACGCTGGGGCTAAAGCTTTTGCATCCCGTCAATGCGCATGGCCTGACCTTTTGGGCTAAGATGGGGGTGGGACTTTTTCCGATTGCAACGGGGATTTTAGATGATCAAAGACAGTACCAACCAAGAACTCAGCGTCTTTGAGGCGATTGGCTATTTAGGCAGCGGCTTGAAGCTGGCGTTATCGCCTCAATGCCGCATGTTTGTCATTATTCCCATTCTGATCAACATCGTAGTGCTCACCACTGGTGGCTACTTTGTCTTTACCTCCATTAAGGCGCTCTTGAGCGATTACCTCAACGTCCTGCCGGAGTGGCTGTCCTTTGTCAGCTATATTCTGTGGTTTATCCTCTTTTGCACCGTGGGCTTTGTCTTCTGCTACATCTTCTCGACCGTAGCTACCATTATTGCCTCGCCGTTCTACGGCATTTTGGCCGAAAAGGCCGAGGGCCTAGTACGCGGAGCTCCTTTTGCAGCGATGTCCGATGACGGCATTGCGGCGATTATCAAGGACATTCCACGCATCTTAAAGCGTGAGTTGCAAAAGCTCGGCTTCTATCTGCCGCGCGTCTTCGTTTGCCTAATTATCACCTTGATTCCAGTGGTCAATGTGGTAGCGCCAATTTGCTGGTTCTTGCTTGCCGCCTGGATGATGTCGGTACAGTACTGCGACTATCCGTACGACAATCACAAGATTCCATTTGCGGATATGCGCCACGACCTGAGCATGAACCGCCTGTGCACCTTTGCCTTTGGCGGTGTGATTGCCCTGGCCATGACCATCCCAGTCTTAAACTTACTGATTCCACCAGCTGCAGTCTGCGCTGGTACCAAGTACTACGTGGAGCTGCGCCAGCGCTACACCTTAGATAGCGCCCTGCGCAATCCCAACAACAATCCTACGCTCCAGCAATAGGCTCCGTAGGGTGCGGACTTGCCTAGAGGGCCAGTCAGCGCTAGGCCAGTCAGCGCTAGGTCAGTCAGCGCTAGGTCAGTCAGCGCTAGGTCATCCAGCGCTGGGCCAGCCAGCGCTGGGCCAGCCAGCACTAGGTCAGCCAGCGTTTGGCCAGCCAACAGCTGGCGCGCAGTAGGGTAATTTGATTTTGTCCAATCTGCCGGAGGCATTGAACCTGTGGTTCAGTGCCGGATGCGGCTTTAGTTAGGAGGGCGGCATGTATTCCTTATCAGGCATTACGGTGTCAGAAGGCGTCAGTGAAGGGCGTGCCTTCCTGATTATTCCGCGTACCCTAGAAGATGTGCCCGAGGTGGGCCAGGTGCTCAACCCCGGCGATGAAATCGCCAAATACCGGCGGGTAAGCCGCGAGTTTGCCTCTAAACTCAATAACGCTATGTCCGGTACAGTGCCGGACAAGGTGCGTGACCTCTTTGGTGCGGTCGCCGCCTATATCACCAACACCGACAATACCCGCGCGATTGAGTTGCAGATTGAGCTGGGCAAGTCGGCGGCCGAGGCCGCGCAAGCGGTGCTCTTACCTAAGATTGCACGCCTGTCGCATCCTACCGTCGAGCTTGAGCCCAAACGGCCAGTGGCGGCGGACGGTGCGCCTGCGGTAGGAGCGGCAGCGGAAGGGACACAAGCCACTGAGGCCTGCCCTGCGCGCCCGTCAGAGGGCGAGTGCGCGGCCTGTGACGCTTATGAAGCAAGCCTAGAGGCGGGGATCTTGCGCGAGCTACCGGTGGCGGACGTGCGCCTGCGCTCCTTGAAGGTCACCCCCGAGCAAATGGGGGCGATCAACCCTGAGGTTTTGGCCGCTCAGGCGGCGCAAGTGGCGGTGCACGTCGATGAAGAAGACGAAATGCAAGTGGTCGCCCATGAACTCAACCTCTTGATGCGCGACTTCATTAGCACGATTAACCACAATCGCCTCGCCGCCGACGATATGCCCCAGCTCTCAGAGCCAAGCGTTATCATTGCCTCGGATTTGACGCC
Organism: uncultured Anaerobiospirillum sp.; assembly: GCA_944392765.1. Classification (GTDB taxonomy): domain Bacteria; phylum Pseudomonadota; class Gammaproteobacteria; order Enterobacterales; family Succinivibrionaceae; genus Anaerobiospirillum. The sequence goes on along the minus strand of CALXXU010000035.1, from coordinate 22,036 downwards.
AGCAAGCTTCCTGTCGCTGCACACGGAGCTGGTGCGGGCGGTGGTGCTCGAAGGCGGTGAAGCCTCAGGGCATCTGGCCACGGTGCTGCGCGACCTGTGTATCCCGGCCATTTACGGGGTTAAGGGTGCTTTGACTATCTCTAACGGCGAGCACATCCTGGTGGATGCAACGCGCGGCTCGATTCTGGTTGAGCCCCCTAAGGATGCCGCTCGTGCCTTTATTGCCTCGCAAGGGCGCTTTGAAGATAGCGATGACGCTGATGATAATGATTGCGGCATGACGGTGGCAGGCTCGATGGGCGCTATGGGCCCAGTCAGTGGTCTTGCCCAATTTGCCCGTTACCTGCACCACGGCTTGGGCCTGTTGCGCTCGGAGTTCTTATTCTTAAACTATCACCACGAGCCAAGCATCGAGGAGATGACGCAGACCTTTGCTGAGGTCTTCAACCAAGTCCCGAAGGGCGCGCCGCTCACCGCGCGTACCTTTGACTTTGTAGGCGATAAAAAGCCGCTCTTCACCTTAGAGATGGACGAGCGCGGCCCGCTGCGCAAATACGGCGCTCAGGTCGGTTCGGTACTCTTGAAAAAGGAGCTCAAAGCTTTGCTCTTGGCGTCGGTCGGGCGGGATATCAATATTGTGTTCCCGCTGATTACCCGCTGCAGCGAAGCCAAGGCCTTAAATAGCCTCTTGGCCGAGAGTATCGATGAACTGGTGGCCCAAGGTAAGGAGATTGGCACGGCGCACGTGGGACTTATGATTGAGACCCCTGCGGCCGTGCTCTCGGCGCGCGCCTTTGCCGCCTTTGGTGAGATGTTCTTAATTGGCACCAGCAGCCTTGCAGAGTACGCCGCAGCCCCGCGCCCACCTGAGGATTACTTTACTCCGGCTCTGGCTAAGATGATCGCCATTGCCTGCAAGGCAGCGCATTCTGAGGGTGTGACCGTCGGTGTGGCCGGACGCTTTGCTATGCGCATTGAGCTTTTGCCGTTCTATCTTGCGATGGGGGTGACCTACCTCACCACTGATGCCACGGCGCTTCATAAGGTCAGAAAGGAGCTGCAGCGCTTAAATGACCAAAACTATAATGCGCACTTTGACAGCAAGCTCTATCATGCAGTGATGGACGTGGCCTCAGCCCACGACTTGCAGCGTCTGCTCTTCCACGATGAGTACGCCTTTTCCGGCTCTAACATCGTGCCCGATTTTCAATAACGCCTAAGAGGAAGCTATGGGATTCTTTTCGTCATTGTTCAAGCGTAGCTCTGAGTCAAACGCAAGCCCTAAGGCCACGTTCAGTGCTGAGAACAATAGTAACCTCAATGCCGATGTTACGCTCTATGCGCCGGTGACTGGCACCTTACTGCCTTTAGAGGAGGTTCCAGATATCGTGATCTCCGAAAAGGTGATGGGCGAGGGCGTGGCGGTGGTGCCTGATAGCGAGAGCATTGTAGCGCCATGCGATGGCGTGATTAGCCGTCTTTTGCCGACCAAGAATGCCTTTTCGGTGCGTATGGACAATGGCCTAGAGATCTACGTGAGCTTCGGTGTCGAGTCGATGGAGCTGCGCGGCGAGGGCTTTACCACCAAGGTCAATTTAGGCGATACCGTCAAGCGCGGTGACCCAATTATCCAAACGGATGCGCGCCTGATCTCCAGCCGCATCAAGTCGCCGATCACCTCGATGATCGTGATTAAGAGCTCAGGTCACATTGCCAAGGTCACCAATGCCACTGGCAAGTGCAACGCTGGTATCAATCCTGTAGTCTGGATTTCCTTGACCAACTAACCACACCGAACGTGGCTAAGGTCACAGATAGGCGCGCGGTGATCTCAACCCAGCCCCAAGGGCGGGTGGGCCACACTGAACGTGGCTAAGGCCACAGAGAAGTGCGTGGTGATCTCCACCCAGTCCCAAGGGCGGGCGCTGAGTGAGGCTGCTTGGCAGAGCTTGGGCGCTGAGCGGCAGGGACGAAAAAAGGGGAGCTTCACAGCTCCCCTTTTTCGTGGGCTTGCGTGGCAAGCCGTACTAGGTTAGGTCTTAGAAGCGGTAACCGGCTTGAGCGTTAACGCTGACCGAGTCGGTGTTGCTTGAGCCTTGGTAGGAGACACCTAAACCAAAGTTGAAGTTGCCGTTCTCAGCGGACAGACCTAAAGCGGCGCCATAGACGAAGCTGTCGATGACCTCAGTGGTGAGGCGAGCCTCATAGCCTTCAGCACCAACAAAGGTGGTCTCAGCCTCCAGCTCATCATCGCCCATATTGCCCGTGAGGGTTAAATCAAAGGCTGGGCTGATGGTCCAGTTGTTGGACACAAAGTCGCGCGAGAACTTAACGCCGACCGGAATCGAGAATAAGCTCATGCGGTCGCTATCGCTGTGAGCTAAGATGCCCGCATCCGAGTCCACGCTGTAGTCGTCGACGTCCAGGCTGGTATAGCGCAGGCCGATGTGTGGAGTAATGTCCACAGCTGCTAAGTTAAGCTCGTACTGGGCGCTGACCCCTAAGGAGAGAGCCGTGCTGTCCAGCGAGGTACCCAGCTTGCCGTAGCCTTCAACACCAGATTCTGCCTCGATATCGTTATCGGCGACCGAGTAGGACAGATCTGCTAATAAGGTCAGATTGGAAATTGGCGTTACAGCGGCGTAAGCGGCCAGCGAGTAGTAGTCGAAGTCATTGTCGACGCCTGAGCCCGCACCATTACCATCAGCCGAACCTGAGCCTAAATTGAACATGACGCCGACCTTAGCGCTGTCCATAAAGGCGTAGTCGGCACCTAAGGCGGCACCGTAGAGGTCGATATCGGCACCTGCATCAAGGCCATCGGCCTCAAAGCCATCTGCATCCTGCATACGGTAGATTGGAGCGAACCACAGACCAAAGCCATTGCGCTCGGAGACTACCAGGTTTGACATCACGCCCATACCAGCGCGTGCAGCAATCACATCCGTGGTTGCCTGCATGGTTTGCTGGGCACTTTGAGCGGCACCAGCTAAGCCTGCTAAGCGGGCGGCGGTCTCTAAACCTGAACCGGCGTTAACACCTACGGCGTCCTGGACAAAGTCAAGGCCTTGCATTGGCTTGAGGTATTGAGGCTCGGTGCCACCTGGAACATAGTCTGGGTTTAGGGCATCAGCACGTAACTTAGCGTTGGCGTCTAAGACCTCTAAGGCATAGGCATAAGTGGCATTGGACAGCCCCGACAGAATGTTGCGCGCATTTCGCGTGTTCAGCTTCAGGTCAACGTCGGCTAAGGTCTCGCCTGCGGCTAAGGTGTCGTAGTAGAGATTGTTTGCCGAGCTGATATATAAGGTGTTGGTGCCATCAACTTGAACTTTTGCCGCATTACCTGCTGCATCAACAAAGGTGTTTGCGATTTGTGCAGCGCTGGCACCTGCTGGAACGACCAGCTGGCCACCACCTGCGATCAGGTTGCCGTTAGTGTTAGTACCAGCGAAGGTGATAGTAGGCTCAGTGCTTAAGGAGCGGGCGGTTAAGACCAGGGAGCCACCGGTGCCAAAGTAAATCGCATTAGCCTGACGCTTGCTTTGTAAGGTAGCTACGTCAGCGGTGCCTAAGGCAATGCCGTAGTTGTTTTCGATGGTGAGACCTGAGTCGTTAACCAGCAAGATCGAGCCATAATTGCCTGCTTGCAAGCTGCCATTGGTCTGGTAGCGTGCAATTGCAGCGGTAAGTTCACGCTCACTCATGCCTACACCTAAGGCCGAGTTCTTACCTACGATGACATTACCGTTGATGACTAAGTCCGCGCTCTCGGTGGTGACGCTTTGGCTGGTGAACGCGCCAATGGCGGCTGTGGCCGTGGCCTGATTAAATTCAGGATCCACAATTAAGGTACCGCCGTCTAAGTTGACCTTAGTGGCGCTGAGCTTGCCGCTGGCCGAGTTGCTGCCGTCCGTGCCGATTTGCAGCACTGCACCCTGGTTTAAGGTGACGCTATTGGCAGTTACGCTACCGGTGATAAGCGAGGTTTTATCTTGGTCAAGGCTATCCTTGCCCTTGATCTCCAAATCATTGGTGGTCAAGCTTGCACCTTGGTGCACAGTCAAGACGCCGGTGGTGATGTCATGCAGAGCAGCATTCTCTTCTGCACTGACTGGGGCCGAGGTCAGGCTGTCGTAAACCACCAGCTCATCGTTGTTGATTTCTTGAGCGACTACAGGGCCTTGAGTGGTGATCTTGCTGACCGTCAGAGCACCGGTGGTAGTCTGCTTGTTGGTGTCGTTGGTGATCACAAACTCACCTTGACCTGCGATATCACCAACCGTGCCGCCATTGGAGACTGTTAAGCTGTTGCCCGTGCTAATCGAGTAGTCTAAGAGCTCGGTGGAACCATCATCCTTCCGGCTGTAACCAAAGCCATCACCCTCGTCGTTGACAAGCGTCATATTGCTCTTAACGTTGTAGAAGGTGGTGTTAGCAGTAGCTTGCAGGTTGCCGTACACCGCGCCTGGCAGTGGGGTGGTGCTCGTGACTTCCGTGACCGTGGCGGTTGCGAGCTGATCTAAATTCAGGCCGTCGATATTGCCTACGCTGGCTAAGTTCAAGGCGGTAATGGTGGTCTTACCAGTATCTTTATCAGTCTCAATGAGGTCAGCTAAGCCATCGAGCTTGATCGCGCCAAAGTCGATCGTGCCTTGCGAGTTCTTGCTCATCAAGTCTGCACGAATCGCTTGCATCTGCTCGGCAGTCAGTTCAGTGATGCCCAAGGTCGTCAGATCTAAGGCGAGGGTGCCACCTGCGGCGACCGTGACATTATCTGCTTTAGCCCAGACTAGTGGATTGACGTTCCAGCCTGTGGCATCTTCGATCTTCTTGGTGACATAATCAACCGTGATGTTACCAAGCTCACCGGCCTCAGCTTTAGCCTTTAAATCCTCGGCATTGACGATGATGTCCTCGACCGCATCAGCGCCAGTAAAGGCGAGCTTACCACCGGCCCCAATCTCAATCTCAGCTGAATAGAGGTAGACGTCGTGCAAGAAAGTGCCGTTAGAGCTGTACATGCCTAAGCCATTGGCGATGCTCTCGCGCTTGTCATTACCAGTAATGGTCAGGTTGCCGTTGACCGTGAGCTTGCCGTGGTCATCGTTGCTGGCGCTTGCACCTTCGAACTTATCGCCACTGACTAACTTATCTTCGATAAACTGGTTGACGGTCTTTTGGGTGAGAGCGTGCTCGAGCTCTTTAAAGGTGGCACTTGCGCCTTGCTCAATGATGATATCGCCGTAGTTGCCCTTACCTACATTGCCCAGTGTGCCAAACTTTGAAACGGTGCCATTGATGTGCAGAGCATCACCACCGGTCACATTTGCGCCCGTCTTGAAGGTTACTTGACCCTTTTGACCGGCAACCACATTGTTTTCATTAAGCTCCCAAGCACCGCTGAAGCTTAAGAACGAGTGGTTGTTGGCATCAGCAGTCTCGTTATCCTTGATATCGGTTGAATCGGCGCTAATCGAGCCTACACCGGTAATGGTTTTAGCCTCAGGGCTGCTGTTGGCGAAGTTGATAGTGACGTCCTTGGTGGTGGAAACTGCGGTGCCTTGAGCACGCAAATTCTTGCCACTGAGCAAGGTGTTGCCATCGAAGTTACCTGTTACAGTCAAGATGCCGGAGGTGATGTTGATGTGCTTTGAGGTGGTCTTAGGGGTGAACTCCAAATCGCCAGTGATGATTTCGCCAGTACCCCATGAGAAGTCAGTGTTAAAGGCGTCGCCGCTGATAGTTACCGCTGTGTCGCGCATATCGAGCACACCACCGCTTTGGATGGTGAGTGCACCGTTTTTGGCGCTGCTGCTAAAGTTGGTCTTGGTGAGCTCGATGCTCTCGGCCTGAACTTTCAGCGCGCTGTTGTTGTTGACCACAAACTGGGCGTTGTTGGTTAAGGCACCGGTCAGGGCTGCACCTGCGACCGTGACTGAGGTTTTAGGAGAGGAACTTTCAGCGCCGATATTGAACTTGGCGCCAGCATCGACAGTGTAGGAGGTGATGGCTGTTAAGTCGTAGTTGCCGGTTAAGGTCAAGGTGCCGCTATTGATGAGGCTTGCGCCCGTATTGGCGGTGAAGTTATCGGCGTTGATGGTCAAAGCGCCGTTATCTTGGACTTCGAGCTTGGAGCGTAAGGCGATGGAGTTGGCCGTTAAGGTATTGCTGTTACCTGTAGCGATGATGCCACCTGCGGCATTGATGTTATCAAAGGTTACGCTGGCGCCCCCAGATAAGGTTAAGGTGTTATCTGCTCCTGCTAAGGTCAGGTCATAGTTAGCACCACTTAAGGCTCCGCTTGTGCCCTTTACTGTTAAGCTACCTATGCCGGATACATTCAGGTCAGCGTTGACCGTGGTGCTTTGGGTGATCTCTTTGGCCGCGTTAATGTTACCGCCAATTTGGTCAGCTGCTTGGGCAGTGGTAGCAAGGCCAGCGGTGAGCAGTACGGCAGTGGCTAAGCCTTTAGTATAGGCGCGTTGGAAGATAGCGCGATAGGCGCTCAGGAGCATGCTTACGGCGTTGTGGGTAAGCTTCATTTGTGATTTCATTCCCATCTAAGACCTTACCTATGAGTCCTGCGGCCGGGGAGGTGAGTGCCTGTTCCGAGGTGAGCGCAAGGTGGAGAGGGGAATGCGATGACGCCTAAAGGCGTGAAATAAGTGAGGCCAACTCTTAATTTGGTCTGGAGGTTCGCTGGGGTTGCAGCGTCTCAAACCCATGACTTGGTTGGAACCTAAACGAAAAAGCGCCAAAACTGCGCAGGAAAGCTGGGGCAAACGACAGGTGCTGAAGTTTGACCAAGATACAACAAGGTAGGTCGAATAACAATATTGATTTTATACGCGCGGGAGCGAACCGCCGCAAAAAAAAAAAAAAAACGTTCCTACTAGAGACTATACGCTGTTTTATATGGCTTTTAGCGATATATAAATTATACTCGATTTTGGTGCCATCAGCTTTGGGGGCGGGCGCTGAGGCCACAGATAGGTGCGCGGTGATCTCAACCCAGCCCCAAGGGCGGGTGGGTGGGCCACACTGAACGTGGCTAAGGCCACAGATAGGTGCGCGGTGATCTCCACCCAGTCCCAAGGGCGGGCGCTGAGTGAGGCTGCTTGGCAGAGCTTGGGCGCTGAGCGGCAGGGACGAAAAAAGGGGAGCTGTGAAGCTCCCCTTTTTCGTGGGCTTGCGGCTCAGGCTTGGGCTGAGCTTTGGCCTTAGGCCGCAAGCTGGGGCCTAGCGCGTGCTAGGCCCCATGTAGTCTGATTAGATGTTGGAGACGATCTCTTCCACCGTCTTCTTGGCATCGCCGAAGCACATGAACGAATTGTCCTTAAAGAACAATGGGTTCTGAACACCAGCGTAACCTACGTTCATCGAACGCTTGAAGATTACGACGTTGTGAGCCTTCCAAACCTCGAGTACTGGCATACCAGCAATTGGGCTGTTTGGATTCTCTAACGCAGCTGGGTTGACGGTATCGTTAGCGCCGATAACCAGAACGGTATCGGTGTTCTCGAAGTCATCGTTGATCTCGTCCATCTCAAAGACGATATCGTAAGGAACCTTGGCCTCAGCTAAGAGCACGTTCATGTGGCCTGGCAGACGACCGGCAACTGGGTGAATGGCAAAGCGAACCTCAATGCCACGTGCCTTCAACTTCTCAGTTAAGGTAGCAACAGCATTTTGGGCTTGCGAAACAGCCATACCATAGCCTGGGGCGATGATAACCGAGGACGAGTTCTTTAACATCTCGGCTACTTCGTTGGCCTTTAACTCGTGGTACTCACCCATCTCCTCATCGGCAGCAGCAGTGCCACCCTCGGTGCCGAAACCACCGGCAATAACCGAGATAAAGGAGCGGTTCATAGCCTTACACATAATGTAAGACAGAATAGCACCAGAGGAACCTACTAAGGCGCCGGTGACGATTAACAGGTCGTTGGAGAGCATGAAGCCCGATGCTGCAGCAGCCCAACCAGAGTAGGAGTTCAGCATCGAAATAACGACTGGCATATCGGCACCACCGATGGCAGCAACCAAGTGCACGCCAAAGGCGAAGGCGATTAAGGTCATCAGGACTAATGGCACAACCGAAGGGGAAGCCATGAACCAGATGAGTAAGAGCACCGAAGCGATTAAAGCAGCTAAGTTGAGCCAGTGACCGCCTGGGAGCATTAAAGGAGCGCTCTTGAAGACGCGCAGCTTATAAGTGCCGTTGAGCTTGCCGTAGGCAATGATCGAACCGGTGAAGGTAACTGCACCGATGAAGATGCCTAAGAAGATCTCAACTAAGTGAGTGTTGAACTCACCTGGGGTCATTGCAGCAGCGTGCTCGGTGACAGCCTCAGCAGCTTGCTTGGCAGCATCCATCATCGCTACGATCGTAGCTTGCGAAGCGTCAAGTGGTACCGTGATGGTGTCTGGTACGATCGTGCCTAACTCTAAGAAGGAGTTGTAGCCGACTAAGACCGCAGCTAAACCTACAAACGAGTGTAAGCAAGCGATCATCTCAGGCATCTGCGTCATAGCAACGCGGCGGGCAACGAAAATACCGATGCCTGCGCCAATGCACATTGCAACGACGATGAGTAAGAAGCCGGTGGCGCTACCTACTTGAGCGAAGGTCGCGAGCAGAGCAATGGTCATACCGACCATGCCCGATAAGCAACCGTACTTAGCAGTTTCCTGCTTGGACAGGCCTGCAAGCGCAATAATGAAGAGCAGTGCGGCCAAAATATAGGCCATGTGTATTGGACCTGCTACCATTTTCTAATATCTCCTTAGCCTTACTGCTGTTTCTTGAACATGGCCAGCATACGGCGCGTTACCGCAAAGCCACCAAAGATGTTGATCGAGGCAATCAGGACGCCGATGAAGGAGAAGGCGGCAATAACTGGGCTTGCCGAGCTAATCTGCAAGAGCGCACCGACCACGATAATACCCGAGATCGCGTTGGTAACGGACATTAAAGGAGTATGCAGGGAGTGGGTAACGTTCCAGACAACGTAGTAGCCGACGACGCAGGCTAAGACGAAGACAGTGAAGTGTGGTAAGAACTTCTCTGGAGCGTAGAGGCCAATTAAGGCAAAGGCCACAATCAAGATACCAACTAAAGTTGCCTTGAAGCGTGGCGAAACCTGACGTTGCTCAACCTTCTTAGGAGCCTCAGCCTTGGTTGGGGCAGGAGCGGCCGAAACTGAGATCTTTGGAGGTGGGAAGGTGACCTCACCGTCACGGGTGACGCACATATTGCGTAAGATCACGTCCTCAAAGTCGACGTTGATATTGCCGTCCTTGTTCTTGGACAGAAGCTTGGTTAAGTTGACCAGGTTGGTCGAGTACAGCTGCGAGGATTGAGCTGGCAGACGGCAAGCTAAGTCGGAGTAGCCGATGATCTTGACACCGTTCTCGGTGGTGGTGATCTTGCCCTCAACGGTCAGCTCGCAGTTACCACCAGTAGCGGCAGCTAAGTCTACGATCACCGAGCCTGCCTTCATGCTGGCGACCATCTCCTTGGAGATCAGACGAGGAGCTGGCTTACCTGGAATAGCAGCGGTGGTGATGATGATATCTACATCCTTGGCTTGAGCGGCAAAAAGCTCCATCTCAGCCTTGATGAACTCATCGGACATTACCTTGGCGTAACCGTCGGACGAACCGCCGTCTTCGTTCTTAAAGTCGAGCTTTAAGAACTCACCGCCCATCGACTTAATCTGGTCGGCAACTTCAAGACGGGTATCGAAGGCACGGACAATAGCGCCTAAGGAGTGAGCCGCACCAATGGCAGCCAGACCTGCGACACCAGCGCCAATGACTAAGACCTTGGCTGGAGGAACCTTACCTGCGGCGGTAACCTGGCCGGTGAAGAAGCGGCCGAAGGTGTGGGCAGCTTCGATGACAGCACGGTAGCCCGAGATATTAGCGGTCGAGGAGAGCGCATCTAAGGCTTGGGCACGGGAAATACGAGGCACCATATCCATAGCAAGGACGGTGACCTTCTTTTCCTTTAACTTCTCGACTAAGTCAGGGTTTTGCGCCGGGCGGATAAAGCTGACCAGAGTCTGGCCTTCTTTTAACAGCTTGATCTCGTCGTCAGTTGGTGCATTGACCTTGTAGATGATGTCGCTCGACCACACCTCACGGCCACGTAAAACCTTGGCACCGGCAGCGGTATAGGCGGCGTCATCAAAGCTTGCATCGGCACCTGCGTTGGTCTGAACAGCAACCTCAAAGCCCAACTTGATGAGCTTGGTTACGGTATCAGGAGTGGCAGCCACTCTTGTCTCGCCTTTCAAGCTTTCTTTTGGAATACCTATCAGCATGGCTATTTCCCGTAAAATTCCCAAAAACTAATCCTTGCTCCTGGCAAAGGGCATCCTAAGATGGCATCTTAAGATGTGATCCCCTTCTTCAGGCAAGGCCATGCTTGCATGTCAGGGCTGAGCCTATAGGCATGCGCAAACGGGACTTGGTAACCCTTATCCCTGACCTGATGGTGTTAGGCCCCATCGACCGCAGGCGGCACAGCCCCAAACGCAGAAACGATCCGACCAAGCGACCCATAAGATCAATTGGTGGTGTGTGGGCTTTGCCTTGGGGGCGCTGAGCACCTACCTACGGTAGCAAGTTGATCCATCGCCCATCATGCAAAATAGTGATGCAACTAGCAACATTAGCTCTCTCACTTTTAGAGCAAGGCCACAAAATATCATGCGTGGGTGGGCCATCAGGCCGTAGCGCTCTTGCATACAAGTTGGGAGCCAAGCTTGCTTCTTTGGTTTTGGGCTCAGCCACGCCATGCTAAAATAAGCCGTTTTGGGCCGCTGCTCTGATTTGGATCAGGGTGCCTGAGTAAGCTCAGGTGCTGGTTTTGGTTCAGGTAGAGCTCAGGTGCTGGCTTGGGCTTGGTGCCGAGTTTGCCCCAGGTACTGGCTTGGGCCTGGTGCCGAGTTTGCCCAGTGCAGGGTCGGGCCCGGTGCCGAGTTTGCCCCAGGTACTGGCTTGGGCCTGGTGCCGAGTTTGCCCAGTGCAGGGTCGGGCCCGGTGCTTTACGATTTATTTTGGGTTATGCGAGGACGCGTGCGTGTTACGTAGTGACTTTAACTTTGACTTGCCCCATGAGCTGATTGCGAACTTCCCTAGTGAAAAGCGTACGGGCTGCCGCATGCTGTGCTTGGATGGCAATAGCGGCGCTTTGCAAGACAAGATCTTCATTGATTTGAAGTCGCTGTTAGAGCCAGGCGACCTCTTGGTCTTCAATGACACCAAGGTCATCCCGGCCCGTATCTACGGTCATAAGGACACCGGCGGTAAGTGCGAGTTCTTAATCGAGCGTATCCTCAATACCCGTGAGGCCTTAAGCCATATCAAGGCCTCCAAGGCCCCCAAGGCCGGGAGCGTCCTCTTTGTGGGCACTCCCGATGAGCCTTCTAAGTACAGCTTTGAGGTCTTAGGGCGTTCCGGCGACTTATTTCATATCAAGTGCGCTGAGCCTCATGAGATCTTGGCGATCTTAGAGGACATCGGTCATATCCCGCTGCCCCCTTACATCCAGCGTCCTGATGAGTCGGCTGATAAGGAGCGCTATCAGACCGTCTACTCGCGTGAGCCGGGAGCGGTCGCTGCCCCGACGGCTGGCCTGCACTTTGATGAAGCCCAGCTTGCTGACCTTAAGGCCTACGGCGTTGACCTCGCCTTTGTCACCTTGCACGTCGGTGCGGGCACCTTCCAGCCGGTGCGCGAGGACGACATCTTAAAGCACCATATGCACAGCGAGTTTGTCCAGCTCTCCGAGGAAGTCGCCCAAAAGGTGATCGACACCCATAAACGCGGCAAGCGCGTGATTGCGGTGGGCACGACGGCGGTACGCTCCTTGGAAAGTGCGGCCACTTATGCCAAGGCTCAAGGTAAGAGCGAGGAGATCTGCGCTTTCCACGATGACACCTCGATCTTTATCTACCCTGGCTATCGTTACCAAGTGGTCGACGCCCTGATCACCAATTTCCACCTGCCAGAGTCGACCTTAATCATGCTGGTGTGCGCTTTTGCAGGCTATCAGAACACCCTTGCCGCCTATCGCCATGCCGTGGCCGAGCGCTATAAGTTCTTTAGCTACGGTGACTGCATGTTTATCACCAAGCGCACTGAGCCGATTGACCTGCCGCCATCGTGCACCCCAGAGGAGGCTCAGGCCGCCCAAGAGGCCGCCGGTGCTACCCACTTTGGCACGGGCCCTAAGGTCTAAGCCTCAGGCCTTAAGGTCGAAGCCACGGCTCAGCCACCGGCCCTAAGGTCGAAGTCACCGGCACTAAGGTTTAACCTCGTTTTTTCTTCCTCCAGCTCCTAAAGCTGAGATTTATCAGTGATAGCCCCTGGGCTATCACCTTTGTTTAGCCCCTGAAGAGATCGTTCCATGGAATTTAAGATTTTGGCCCGTGATGGTAAAGCACGGCGCGGTGAACTGCACTTTGCCCGCGGTATCGTTCGTACTCCTGCCTTTATGCCGGTAGGAACGTTAGGCACCGTGAAGGGCTTACGCCCAGAGCAGGTCAGTGAGCTCGGTGCTGACATTCTCCTTGGTAACACCTTCCACTTGTGGCTGCGTCCAGGCACTGAGGTCATTAAGCTCCACGGTGACTTACATGACTTTATGCGCTGGGATAAGCCGATTTTGACCGATTCAGGTGGCTTCCAAGTGTTCTCGCTCTCGGGCCTGCGTAAGGTCACCGAAGAGGGCGTGAAGTTCCAGCACCCAATCAACGGCTCCAAGCTCTTCTTGTCCCCTGAGGTCTCGATGCAAGTCCAATATGACTTGGGCTCGGATATCGTGATGCAATTTGATGAGTGCATCGGCCTGCCAGCGGATCATACGCGCATGCGCGAGGCGATGGAGTTATCGCTGCGCTGGGCGCAGCGCTGCCGCGATGAGTTTGATCGCTTGGGCAATCGCAATAGCCTCTTTGGCATTATCCAAGGTGGCACCGACCAGGGGCTGCGTGAGGCCTCGCTTAAGGGCTTAACTGAAATCGGCTTTGATGGTTATGCCATCGGTGGTTTAGCTGTGGGCGAGCCTAAGGATGTGATGTACCGCGCGTTAGCCCACATTGCTCCGATTATGCCGGACGATCATCCTCGCTACCTGATGGGCGTGGGCCGTCCTGAGGATATCTTAGAGGGTGTGTTAAACGGCGTTGATATGTTCGACTGCGTGATGCCATCGCGCAATGCCCGCAACGGCCACCTCTTTACCTCGCAGGGTGTGGTAAAGATTCGTAACGCCAAGTACAAGAATGACACCTCGCCACTGGACCCTAATTGCGACTGCTACACCTGCCGCAACTACTCTAAGGCGTACCTGCATCATTTAGATAAGTGCAACGAGATGCTGGGAGCTCACCTCAACACTATCCACAATCTCCATTACTACGAGCACTTTATGGCCGATATTCGCGCGGCGATTTCAGCGGGAACCTTAAATGAGTTTGCGGCCAAGTACTATCAGCAGCAAGGCCTGAAGCATCCGCTCAACGATTAGGGGCTAACGCGTCCGCGCTTAGGAGCCGACGCGTCCGCGCTTAGGAGCTGACGCATTCGCGCTTAGGAGCTGACGCATTCGCGCTTAGGAGCTGACGCATTCGCGCTTAGGAGCTGACGCGTCCGCGCTTAGGAGCCGACGCGTCCGCGCTTAGGAGCTGACGCATTCGCGCTTAGGAGCTGACGCGTCCGCTCCGTGCGCTGAAGGGACGGCGCTATTTGCGCGGGACTTAAGCGCCGCCTTAACCTTGAGGGGCGGGCGATATCACATTACTAGGGGCTAAAACTTGACTTTGGTCGGGTTTTGCTCAAAAAATAGTAACTTTTGCAACGGGCCGCAGCGGCGCACCTGACCTAAGTCTTAGCTCAGATTCTTGGGTTATGGTGCTAGCGCTCAGACTTTAGAGTCTGGACCGTGCAGTTGTGTTTTGGTTGTTTGACAATCCGTTAAAGGTATTTAAATGGACATTATCTCTGTAGCTCACGCTGAAGCTGGCGCTCCAGCTCCTGGCGGCGATATGAGCATGCTGCTCATCCTCGTTGTGTGCATGGTCGCAGTCTATTTCTTCGTCATGCGCCCTAACAACAAGAAGCGCAAGGAGATGCAAAATCTCTTAAACAGCTTAGCCGTGGGCGACGAGGTGCTCACCAATGGCGGTATCGCCGGTAAGGTGGTCAAGCTCCCTGATAACAAGGACTACGTTATGATCAACGTGGGCAACGAAGTAGTGTTACAGATGAAGCGCAACTACATCGTCGCCGTCCTGCCTAAGGGCACCATTGAGTCCATGTAATCAAGACTTGAGCAGTAGGGCTTGTTCTACTGCTCCCCAAATGGCACAGGCAAGGGCATCTTGACTTAAGGGCGCCTTGCCCTTTGTGCCATTTTGCTTTTTTGAGGCCTGACCACTGGGCCCTAATATGAGCTTTTCTTGGATTAGATTGTGTTAAACAAATTCCCCCTGTGGAAAAATCTGATGGTGTTCGCCATCATCTTGATTGGATTTTTCTACGCTTTACCTAATCTCTACGGTGAAGATCCGGCTTTGCAGGTGTCAGGTACCAATGGCAATCCGGTCACAGCTGAAGTAGCAGGCCAGGTTGATAATCTGCTTGCCAGCAAGAACATCAAGGGCGTGTCCGAGCTTGATGAGCAAGGCCAGCTCTTAATTCGCTTCACCAATACCGATGACCAGATCATGGCCAAGGATCTGGTACAAGATTTCTTAGGCGAGCGCTATATCACGGCCTTAAACTTAGCGCCAGCCACCCCAGCCTTTATGCGTTCTTTAGGTATGCATCCTTTGAAGCTGGGTCTTGATCTGCGCGGCGGTGTGCACTTCTTAATGGAAGTCGATATGGACGAAGCCATGAAGAAGATGCGTGAGCAGTTGGTGTCTGATCTGCGCAATGAGCTGCGCGAGAACAATCTGCGTTTAGCCGGTGCTCGTGCTGAGGGTGACGATGTGTTAATCACCTTCCGTGATGTCGAGACCCGTGATGCCGCCTTAGATCTGTTAAAGAAGAATCACCGCGACTTCATCTTTACTGCCTCCGAGCGCTCTGGTCGCTACTTCATCCGTGCCGCTTTAACCCAAGCTCGTCTCTCGCAAATTCGTACCAGCGCAGTTGACCAGAACATCAACATTCTGCGTAACCGTGTTAACGAGTTAGGTGTAGCCGAGCCGTTAATTCAGCGTCAAGGTGCTGAGCGTGTGGTAGTTGAGCTCCCAGGTGTGCAAGATACCGCTCGCGCTAAGGAAATCTTAGGTGCTACTGCTACCTTAGAGTTCCGTTTAGTGGACTCCAACGCTGACGTCAACGCCGCCTTAAATGGTCGTGTGCCACCAAATGATGAGCTGCACTATGACAAGAATGGCTATCCAGTCATCTTGGAAAAGCGCGTGATCTTAACTGGTGACCACATTGTTGATGCTTCGTCCTCGACCGACGAGAACGGCCGTCCACAGGTTAATATCTCGCTGGATTCGCGTGGCGGCTCCATTATGTCCCAGTTCACTAAGGACAATGTGGGCAAGGCTATGGCCACCAACTTCATTGAGTTCAAGGTCGAAGAAAACGACGATCCGAACGCTCCGAAGATTGGTCAGCCAGGCTACAAGCCAAAGTTTAAGAAGGTTGAGCAGGTCATTAACGTAGCGACGATTCAATCGCGTTTAGGCTCGAACTTCCGTATCACCGGTATCGATTCCTCGCGTGAGGCCCATAACCTGGCTCTGCTCTTACGTGCTGGTGCCTTAATTGCGCCAATTCAGATCGTAGAAGAGCGCACCATTGGCCCATCCTTAGGTCAAGAGAACATTGATAACAGCTTGAAGGCTATGCTCTATGGCTTCACCGCCTTGGGTCTCTTCATGATTATCTACTACAAGGCCTTTGGCTTTATTGCTAACCTCGCCTTGTTCTTTGACCTGGTGCTTGTGGTCGGCGTGATGTCGATGATCCCAGGCGCGACCATGACCTTGCCGGGTATGGCCGGTATCGTGCTCACTATCGGTATGGCGGTGGACGCGAACGTACTGGTGTATGAACGTATCCGTGAAGAGATCAGGATGGGAAGGCCGGTGCAACTTGCGATCCATGAAGGTTACGCGCGTGCCTTTGCCACCATTGCCGACTCCAATATCACGTCCTTTATCACTGCCTTTATCTTGTTCATGGTAGGTACTGGTGCGGTGAAGGGCTTTGCTTTAGTTCTGATGATCGGTCTTGCGACCTCGATGTTTACCACGGTTACGGCCTGCCGTGCGGTGGTTAATATTATCTGGGGCGGCCGCCAGAACTTAAAGAAGCTGAGCATTTAGGAGGGGCGATGTTACAGATTATTAAGGACAACACCGTCATTCCTTTCATGAAGTTTAAGGAAGTGGTGGAAATCCTGTGCTTAGGCCTGGTGATCGCTTCTATCATCTCGATGTGCGTCAAGGGCTTAAACTGGGGCCTCGACTTCACCGGCGGTATTATTGTGGAGACCCACTACAGCACCGCTGTGAACTTAGATGAGGTGCGTTCAGCTTACGCAGCCGAAGGCATTGAAGGTGTAGTTCAGAACTTTGGTTCTACCCATGACGTTATGATCCGTGTCGCTCCGAAGGAGGACTTAAACCAGCAGATCGTGACCCAAAAGATCGAGGTGGCTTCGGCCAAGATCGATCCGAACTATTCGATCACTCGTTCTGAGTACGTAGGTCCTGCGGTTGGTGCTGAGCTGGTTGAAAGCGGTATTGTGGCGGTAGTCGTATCGCTGCTTGCGATTTTGATTTATATCGCATTCCGCTTTGAATGGCGTATGGCCACCGGTGCGGTGATTTCGCTTGCCTACGACGTGATCGTGGTGATGGGCTGCTTCTCGTTCTGGCAGCTCGAGTACGATCTGACGGTGCTCGCGGCCGTGCTCACGGTTTTAGGTTACTCCCTGAACGATAAGATCGTGGTGTTCGACCGTATCCGTGAAAACGCCAGCCGTCTGCCGCGTGATATGAGTATGCAGCATCTGTTTGACGTTTCGCTTACGCAGACGCTGTCGCGTACCATTATCACCTCGGGTACCACCTTACTGACCGTATTTGCGCTGCTGTTCTTTGGCGGCGATATGATCTTCGGCTTCTCCTTAGCCCTAGTTATCGGTATTATCTTCGGTACCTTCTCGTCGATCTACGTTGCCTCGACTTGGGCTCTGTTCTTAAAGATTGAGCGCAAGAACCTGATTCCAAAGAAGATTGAGAAGAAGGAAATCGAGATGGAGTCGATGGACGACTAAGCGCCCTGAGCCCGGCCCCGCCGGGCTCTTGAAAGAAAAAAAAATAAAATAAACCCCAGAGGCAAAGCCTTTGGGGTTTATTTTTTCTTTCAGCTCAATCGCTTGCGGCGCGCTAACTCCACAGCCGATATCTTCAGTCTCAGCTGACCGACCTAAGCCGACTGGCCTAAGCCGACGTCTTCGACCTAAGCCGACTTCTTCGACCTAAGCCGACTTCTTCGACCTAAGCCGACTTCTTCATGACGCGGGCCTTTTCGCGCTGCCACTGGCGTTCGCGAATGGTGTCACGCTTGTCGTGTTCTTGCTTACCACGAGCCAGAGCTACCTCAAGCTTGGCCCACGAACCCTTCCAATAAAGGCGCAGCGGCATCAAGGTATAGCCCTGACGCTGAGCTAATCCCATCAGCTTGTTGATCTCACGACGGTTCATGAGCAAGGTGCGGGTGCGCGTAGGATCGCAGACCACGAAGGCACACGAGGTCTTAAGCGGATTGATGGTGGCGCCCAAGAGCAGCATCTGACCATCTTTGACCGTAACATAAGCCTCAGAAATGTTGGCCTTACCGGCACGTAAGGCTTTGACTTCCCAGCCTTGTAAGGACAAGCCTGCTTCGTAGCGCTCTTCGATGAAGTAATCGTGGCGTGCCCGACGGTTTTCGGCGATCAGGCTGCCGGAGTTACCATTATTTTTCTTTTTTCCAGCCATATGGCGTACTCTCACAAAAAAGTAGGCAGCAATAGGGCAAGCTGCCCTAGCCTCAACCCATAACAATCTCTTAGCAGGGCCGTGACTGGGGATACGGTTAAGCTAAGCTTAGGCATCTTAGCACAATCGCTGGGAGCCGTGGGCCTATGGCATATTTTTCGCTCAACTAGGGCGATTTGCGCCTGAAAATCAAGGTGCCTAGGTCATAGCTTGCGCCGTTAAGTGGTAAGATGTGACCTAAATTGGCTGCAGGGCCATTGCTATTAAAGTCGCACCACTATCTGGTAACAAACTGGTAACAAAGGTGGCTGCGACAGGGTAGCTGATGCGTGCGCCTCAGCGCACAAGCAAGGGTAGGACTATGACTGAGAACAATTCGGCGGTTAACTTCAATCAGACATCAGGTGATGATTTCGCCGCTTCTTATAACGAAGCTCAGATCACTGCCTCAGCCCTAGGCGCAACTGCCGAACAATCTGGCAGCACCGCCCAAGGTAAGAGCTCACTTGATACCTTAGAGGCAGCACGCCAAGGCGCGAGCGCAGTGGTTGCACGTCCGCACCTGCCTTTCTTATCCTCGCTGTTCACGCTGCGCTTTTCGGGTATGTCCATTGTCCATCGTCTATATTTGTGCGTGGGCATCACCTTCCTCATGTTCTTAGTGGCCACGGTAGTCGTGTGCATTATGTCCCAGGGCCAAAAGAACGAGGTATCAGGCACCTCTGGTTTAGCCCAGGTCCAACGCTACAGCAATGACATCAGTGCGGACATTCTCACTTTAGAAAACGCCATTCATGCCTTGGTTGTGGGCCAGAGCCAAGGAAATTTAGCTGAGGCCAAGGTCACCGCAGCGCTGCAATCCTTGCAGCAAAATTTCAATAGTCTGCGTCGGGCAGCAGGTACCGTAACTGAGGTTACCGCCCGTGAAGCCATTGACCGCACTATTTCCTCGGAGCTGATTCCGCACATGGACAAGGTGGCCTCCAGCTCCCAGCAGATCTTAGCCAGCTACAATTCCGATCGGACTATGGCCGCGCGCTATGCCTATGAGCAGTCTTCTGGCGAGCTCATGCCGGCTTTAGCGGCGGTACGTCGTCTCATTACCACGGTAACGACGCAGACCTTAGAGCGCCAGCAGGCCGCCAATGAGGTCATGGTCTGGATTCAAGCTTCGCTTTTCTTGGGTTTAGGCATTTCGCTGTGCGTCATCATTCTCACCAATATCACGATCCGTCACTCGCTGCGCCGCGACACTAATCGCTTGTTAAAGCGCTTAATGGGGATGGCGCAAGGTGATATGCGCACCAAGGTTAAGATTCAGGCCCGCGATGAGATTGGTTCGATCGGCCGTTTAGTCGACTACGTGGTCGATAACACCAACGGCACCTTATCCTTGATGAAGAGCGACGTCGACAAGCTCTACCAAATGGTCAACACCAACTTAGCTTCGATTGATGCGGCCAACGACGCGATCTCGGTGCAGCGCAACACCGCTCAGAGTGTCGCCAGCTCGACGGCTGAGATGGAGAGCTCGGTTGAGAAGGTTACCGATTTTGCCAAGTCGACCTTAAACGAGGTTAAGAGCGCCGAAGAGGCCTCGGACACCTGCCGTCGCACGATGCAGGACAATATTACGACTACCCACACGCTGTCTGACCGTCTGCGTGCCTCCTCCGAGGCGATCAACAAGATCCACATGATGAGCTCGCAAATCGAGTCCATTGTTAAGACCATTGCGGACATCGCCGATCAGACCAATCTGTTGGCCTTGAATGCCACGATTGAGTCGGCCCGTGCCGGTGAATCAGGCCGTGGTTTTGCGATCGTCGCCGATGAAATTCGTGAGCTGGCGATCAAGACCGCCAAGTCGACCAAGGAAGTAAGTCAGACTATTAACCTCCTGGAGCAGGCGGTTACCAATTCGGTCAACGTTATGGCTTCGTGCGAAAGCGAGATGGACAATTCGCTCCAGCAAAGCTCGCGCGCCAACTCCTCGATTGAGGAGATTATGGGCATCATCGCCACGATCTCGGACATGTCCGAGCAGATCGTAATGTCCTGTCAGCAGCAGACCAATTCGGCTTCGGAGATCAACCAAAGCATTGCCCATATCTCCAAGCTGGCCGAGGACAGCTACGATCAGATGGCTGAGTTGCAAACCAATATGCACGAGCTCAACGATCTCGCGACCAACCAAGCCAAGGTTTTGGGCAAGTTCAAGCTCGCCGAGGCCACAGCGGCCCAGGCCTAAGCACAACAATAGCAATTTCCCAAAAGAGGCTGAGTGCTAAGCACCCGGCCTTTTTTATTGCCGACTGAAAACTGGGCTGAAGTTGGTCGGGAAAAGGGGCGACTTTAGAGCTTTCATCGACTTAATCATGGTGCCTATTAAGCTTGACTTTTGGTTTTGCACCTAATTCATGTTGTATGGCATCTAGAATTTTGGTTTAAATTGGTGCAATGTAAACGTTTACAGTGCAAGACAAAAATTTGCTGCGTGATAAATGCACCATTTTGACAAGGCAATTTGAGATTGCAATGTGCACTGAGATCCCAGCTTTTGTGGCTACAATCCTAGATGGCATGGGATTTTATTACTTAACTACTAGTGGTAAAGTCCTAATTTAAGGGTAATATGCGCGCCACCTATTTGCGCAATATCATAGTTGAGGACATAAAACATAACCAGAAATGTGAGCTCCATTGCATTTTAGCGAAATGATAGCGTTTTCTGTTTTGGTGCACGGACGTTTTCGGCTACAGTGGGCCGCGAGTCAGCCCCCTGGGTTGGCTGCGTAGCCATATCTATTTTGCTGCTTGGTGGAGTGGGGTTAGTTACCTGCATTGGCAGTAGAGAGATGTGGTGATGTTGTGTTGTGAGGAATGAGCTAAAGCTTGTGCGTTGTAATGTACGTCAGTGGTGTGACGTGCTTGAGCTTTAGTCCTCATAAGTCGATGTGTGATGCCTAAGTTTACGGCGCGTGGGCAGCCCACCCTTGTCGGAGCTGTTCTTGCGGCAAGGCTATGCGCGTATCACCGTGCTGTGGGCGCAACTGTGTAAATTGTGCTCAGTTGCGCGTTGCGGTTGTTAACGCGCGGTGGACTTGGGGCCTCAGGAGAGTGTAATGGAAACTGCAAGCTCAGGATTGGCGTTAGTTGATTACGCCATCTTTGGCGTGTACGTAGCAGTCATCATTAGTGTGGGTCTGCTCGTGTCACGTCGCAATCGCCAAAGCACGGAAGGCTACTTCCTTGCGGGCAAGTCCCTTCCTTGGTGGGCCGTCGGTGCCTCCTTAATTGCTGCTAACATTTCGGCCGAGCAGTTCATCGGTATGTCCGGTTCGGGCTTCTCGATTGGTTTAGGTATCGCCTCCTATGAGTGGGCTAGTGCCTTGACCTTGCTCTTAGTGGGCAAATTCTTCTTGCCTATCTTCATCCGGCAGGAAATCTACACCATTCCTCAATTCGTTGAGAAGCGCTATAACACGACCTTAAAGACTATTCTGGCGGTCTTCTGGGTTTGCTTATACATCTTCGTCAACCTGACCTCGGTTCTGTACTTAGGTGGCTTAGCCCTCCAGACCATTCTGGGCGTGCCAATGATGTACTCGATCTTCGGTCTGGCGCTCTTTGCTGTGGTTTACTCGGTCTATGGCGGTCTGTCGGCCGTAGTTTGGACTGACGTCATCCAGGTTGCTGTCTTAGTCTTCGGCGGTATGGCCACGACCATTATGGCTGTGTCCTTCATTGGTGGTGAAGAAGGCTTATTTGGCGGCTTTGGCGCAATGTACGATGCTGCTCCAGGTCACTTTGAGATGATTCTGGAAAAGGATAATCCTCAATTTATGAACCTTCCAGGTATCGCCGTATTAATTGGTGGTATGTGGATTGCCAATATGTATTATTGGGGGTTTAATCAGTATATTATCCAACACACACACCACATGCTTGCAATTGAAAAATGTATTGTCGCCACGTCAAAGAAATGCAAAACTACACTATTTTAA
>CALXXU010000034.1 GCA_944392765.1 uncultured Anaerobiospirillum sp. | reverse complement strand
CCCGAGTTACCTCGGGGGTATCCGCGCCGGTTTTAGATGAACAAAAACATGGGTACGCTCGAGGAGAGTGAGCGTACCACGGAGCAACCAGCTCCGACTCAAGCTCAGGCACAGCCAGCTTCAGCTCAGGCTCAGCTAGCTTCTACTGAAGCGCAGCCTACTTCTGCTGAGGCGCAACCTGCTTCAGCTCCGGCACAGTCTGCTTCAGCTCAGACACAGCCAACTTCAGCTCAGGCTCAGCTAGCTTCTGCTGAGGCACAACCTGCTTCAGCTCCGGCACAACCTGCTTCAGCTCAGACACAGTCTGCTTCTGCTCAGACACAGTCTGCTTCAGCTCAGACACAGTCTGCTTCTGCACAGGCACAGTCCGCTTCAGCTCCGGCACAGTCTGCTTCAGCTCAGACACAGTCTGCTTCAGCTCAGGCGCAGCCGGTGCGGCGCATTAATGCAGCCCCTGCTTTGTCCGGACGTACTAGTGTCATTGTTCGGGGACAATTGCGTCCACCTAAAAGTGGCCATATTGAGCCGCCGACCAAAGCGCCATCGCTTACGACTTTCACCGCCGATCAAACCGTTGCGGCCTTAGCGCAATATGAAAGTATCTTTGAGCAACCGCAGCAAGAAGAGAATCAATGTCTCTTAGGCTCGGATAAGACGGGTCATATGGAGCTGCCGGAGTGGCAAAAATTCCAAGGAGTGATTGCCCGCGCCCGTGCTCGTGCCCTGCAAAAGCATGCCTTAGTCGATAAGTCTTCAGATGAGGACTACCAAGGCAGCCTGCTCGATAAAATCCAAGCGCTCAAATCCAAGATTGAGCGCCATGTCACCGGCCAAGAATCAGGCGCTCAAGCGATTAAGTCGATGGGCGAGAGCCTGCAACAGGGCAATCTGGATGATTTAGCGTCAGAGCGCGCCGCCTCCATCGATTTGATGGAGCAAGCCAACCAATTTGAGCGCAGCGCCGACCGCTTGGTGCAGGCGGTAGAACGCGATTTATCCCAATCTCATTCCATCCCCGATCCGGTAAACCCGATGGCCTCAAGCGTGGAGATTCCGCTGACCGATCCCCATGTGTTAGCCGCAATGCAGCCGTTGCGCTGCCCTGATTTGGATCCAGGAAAAAGTCGGGCCTTAGGCAGCCCTTATCTGCAACCACCTAAGCTCCAAGACAGTCCTATTCCTTACAGTGAAGTGCCGGGGGCGCAATCAGTTGGGGACATGCCCGCTGGGGCTATGTCCGCTGATGCCCCAGCTAGCGGCGCGCAAATGAGCGGAGCGCCTGCTGAAGCGGCTGACGAGGTGGTTCAGGATGAGCGTACGACGCACAGTTATGACGAGCTCATGGTCACCGCCGCTGACTTTAGCCATGATGGTCCGGTGCCTGAAGGCACAAGCCTGGAACTGGCCTTAGCTCAAGCGCTGGAAAGCGAGGCGCTGCGTCCTTATCAAGTTGTATCGTCAGTACCGGACGATAGCGGCCCCTTATCTGAGCTCATGGGCGAGGCTGCTGCGGAAGATGATGAGCAGGCGCAAGCTGAGGTGCGCCCTCATGGGCTCAATCGCGGGGGCTATCTGCCGTGCTATGTGATCTATGACTTTGCCCAAGATCGCTTCCTCTTGGACGAAGGTAGCTGCCGCCTATTGGGGGTGACCTATACCGGTGATTGGATTCCGCATGCGCTCTTAGAAATGCAGATTGAGCTCATCGATCATGATGCCATGCTCAACATCTTGTTCAATCCTGAGGCGGGCGATAGCATCTTTTCGCATGTGCGCATTAAACAAGGTACTCATCAAGGCGAGCGTCTGTTCTTTACCGGCTCGGTGGTCAAACGTGATGATACCGGCATTGCTTTGCTGGTGTCAGGCTTCTTTGCCCGGATTCAAGCGGACTTCCTTGAGTGTTTAGCCAAAATCAAGAATCACTCTTCGTCCTTTGATATCGATGCCTACACCGGTGAAATTCACTTTGGCGCAGCGATTTATCAGCTCTTGGGCCTCAAGCCCGGTGACAGCCTGCCGCGCTCCTTAATCGAGTTTGAAAAGCGCTATATCCACCCTGATGACTTGCTCATTTACCGCAAGCAAGGTGATGTGGTGTCCAATCCGAGCTTAGGAGATTACTACGAGAGCATCTATCGCTTAAAGCACAGTGGTGGCTACTACATCTGGTGCATCGATCGCGGCTTAGTGGTGGAGCGCAAACGCTCGGGTAAGGCCTCACGGATCATTGGCACTACCACCAATATTGATGTGGTGCGCTCGAACTTTGAGCGCTTAAAGCGCACTATCTACCAAGACCCATTGACCGGCCTGCACAATCGCCTCTATCTCAATACGCGCAATAAATTTTTCACGATGGAAGAAAGCCAGCCGCTGTCCTTGGTCTATGTTGATATCTCAGGCCTTAAGGTGATCAACGATTACTTGGGCCACGCCAAGGGCGATGCATTGGTCAAGCTTGCGGTCACGGTGTTATCGCAAGATATCTTCTTAGATCATGAGGTGGTACGTCTATCGGGCGATGAGTTCTTACTCATCTTCCCGTGCTGCTCGCAGGCGCAATGCGCCGCGCAAATGGAGCGCTTTGTGGCCGATCTCAATTTTAGAAATGCCGCGCACGAGTTCCCACTGCCGGTCTTCATTGGCTACGGTATCGCCACCTTAAACGAGATTGACGATGGTGACACCTTCATGCGCTGTGAACAGCGCGCTGACGAGCGTCTCAAGCGCTACAAGCAGCAGCACCATGACGAGATTTACGATGCCTTGCGCTCCTTTATCGAAGAAATGCTGGGGCATAGTATCGACCTCACCGACAATCGTGTGCTGGACTATATCAACCAGCAGCACAAGGGTAGCCCCAAGCAAAATGCGCCGTTAAGTCAAAACGCAGCTTGCACTGTCGCACCCAACGCCGACCTCAACAATGGCGGAGCCTCAACTACGCCGTACGTCGCTGCCTTTGTCGCCGCGCGCCCTATGACTGTGGTCAGTGCGACCGAACCTGTGGACTCAGCCGCTGAAAGTGCCGCGACCACGGGCGAGCCGAATGCTCCTGTAGCTGGTGATCGTGAGCCGACCGTGTCAGTTGAGGGCTATCAGGTCTTTACTGGCTCGACCGGGAGTGAGGGCAGTGCGGTGCCACTGCAGCGGCAGTACCCTAATTCGGCATTTTTTACTACTGCGCGCTTAAGCGAAAAAGGAGAGCACGATGACTGAGTGGCAGCGCGCTGAGCCGGGAGCTCAAGTGTCTGCTTGGGTGCCAGAACTAGCTCAGGAACAAGAATTAGCTCAGGCTCAGGAAAAAGCATTCTTAGAGGATGAAGCTCAGCTCATCTTAGGCGATGAGCGCCCCCAGGGTTGCGCGCGCGGCTTCTGGATCTTTAATGGTGACCAACGGCGTTTCTTGTTTGACCTGCAAGGTAAGGCCTTTTTAGGTTTGAGTGAGCAGCAGGGCTGGGTTACGGAAAGTGAGTTCTTAGAGCATCTTACTATCCACAACATCGAGCGCTACTATCGCGTGATGGATACACGTGATATGGGCGCGATTATCTTTGAAGACATTGAGCTCACGCGCGGCCCCTATGCCGGGAACAGCTTTGTCATCAATGGTTCAGTGCTCACACGCTTTCCTAATGGCAAGGTGCGTTATGCCACGGGCTATATCACGCAAAGTGATAGCTCGTTTTCAGACTTTATTGTGCGCGAAATCTCAGGCGATGGCTTTTTCTCGTGGGATTGCGTGACCCAGTGCCTCCATCTGTCCAAGGCTTACACCGACCTATTAGGATACGACGAAGACGAGTTTCCGCAGACCTTAGATGATTGGTGCACCTTAGTGCATCCCGATGACCGCGATATCATCGATGTCCAGCGCCATATCTTAGCTTGCCCGGATTTTGGCGATAGCTTTGAGTACTGCGCGCGCATGCGCCACAAGAACGGTTCCTATATCTGGTCGATTGGCCGGGGTATTGTGGTGCGGCGCCACCCTGATGGCAGCGCCATCTCGATGCTGGGCACCTTCTCGGATATCAACTTAGTGCAGGATAACTTTGAGAACATCAAGCAGCTCCTGTACACCGATACCTTAACCGGCCTTAAGAATCGCTCTTACTTCCAGCAGCACTTAGCGCGCTGGACCGATCCTGAGATCCGTCCGCTTTCGGTGATTTACGCTGACGTCACCGGCCTTAAGATCACCAACGATGTCTTAGGTCATGCCGATGGCGACATTTTGCTCTTGACCGTGACCGAGGTGCTCAATACCGTGATTGAGCGGCCGTGCGATATCATGCGCCTAGCCGGTGACGAGTTTCTGACTATCCTGCCGCACTGCACCTTAGAGGAGTGCAGTGACATCATCCGGCAGCTGCGCCAATACGTGCGCCATCACAATGCCTTAGAGGGCGTGATGCCGCTCTTTGTGGGCTTTGGCTGTGCGACCTTAGGCGAGCAAGAAAACGATACCCTGCAAACTACCATTGAGCGTGCCGACGTGCGCATGCAGGCGCACAAGGAGCGCGAGCGTAAGGACAATTACATCGCCTTGAAGGCCTATCTTGAGCGCCGTAAGGGCCGCCCGGTCTCGATGCGCGATGGCCGCCGACTCAATTACTTAAGCAAGGAAGAGCGCGCTAAGCGCGCCAAGCAAATGCAAGAGGCGCAAGCCGCCCAAGGGCTGCAAACGCCGTAAGGATAGGTTAGCTTATGGTCGGTTTGACTATGTGTCAGATTGAGTTGCGCTCTTAAGCCGAGAGCTTGCCCTAACAAGGATGCGATCTAATTAGTTTTTGTGATTTAGATCACATACGATTAGAACGCAGTAAATCTTGTCATGGCAAGCAGCTCTATCTTGTGCTGAACTAAGACAGTTGACTTATAATAGAAAGCGTGTAGGTGTACCTTCATGCAGGAGGAAGTAGTTATGGCTCAAATTACCGATGGCTGCAAAGAAACGGTCAAATGGACGTTTTCCGTTCCTGAAGATTATAGCAAGGCAACACTTGATATTCTTACTGGCGACCCTGGTGAAGCCCAGAGTTTTGACTTAACTTCATTAATCGAAACTGCATTAAATCGTTTCATTGCAATAGATGAAAACAAAGATTTTATAGATGATCTACGTCAATCTGGAGTTCCTGAAAGTGAACTAAATGATATGATTGACGATTTATTATAGTTCAATAATAACCCCCTGGTTGTATGTCATTTAAAAAGCTGATATTATGAGATTTGCTCTTGATACAAATATTTTAATATCAGCCGCATCAAGTAACAGTGATGATAACTCTCCTCCAAAACAAATCTATAACGCACTAAAGAATGGCGATTATATTTTGGTTTCCTGTGACAAGCAACTTTCTGAACTAAGAAGAGTTGCGGGTTATACAAAAGTTAGAAAACATACAAAATCAAATGATGTCGCCAAATCGATTAATTATATAATTGCCACAGCAGTTAGAGTTCCAGCTAATACTTTTATTTCTCAAGAGGCTGATGACCCTGATGATAATTTCTTGATTGCAATGTGTGAATCGGGCTGCGTTGACAATCTCATTACAGGTGACGAACATGCTGGCTTGCTTCGACGTGGATCAATTGCTGGCACTAAAATACTCACTGCATCGCAATTTGCTGAGAGATATTTAGGTTGGTATCGTCAATCAATTGCTGGCAAAATGGAAGATCTGATAAACGCAAATGGAGATCATTATACTATTCAAGTTGCTGCCTCGTTTAATCGGTCTGCATTACTAAAAGTCTCTAAAAATTTATTTCGTCATGTTAGATCTGTTCCTGATACAGAATTATGTGGAAGCTATTGGATTGTAACTAGCTATCGTGCTAAGAGTCCCTGGTATTTTCTTGTTTTTGGTAATTATGCTAGCCGTAAATGAGCAATGGATGATGTAGCAAAGTTGCTTGGTTCGCTATATTTTGATCCAAAAGAAAATAAGCTAATCGATGATGAGGATATTGTAACATCAAAACCTTATGTGCGCCGTATAAGTCAAGTGCAAGCAGATATGCATCGTGTAGTTAACTAGGGTTTAATTGATTTTAATAAAACATGATACTTATTTATGAAAGAAAAAGATAATTAGTATCTGTTGTTTTTATGTTATTGTTTGCTAGAGTGGGTAATGGTAATATGAATCAAGAAGGTTATAATAATCAGAAAGTGGTCCAATGGACTGCCAATGTATCAAAAGAATTTGATGCAAAAGTTCGTAAATTTCTTGAGACTAGTGAACTATGTCGTAGAAATAACATGGATCTGTGGGGATTAGTAAAACAGGCTATGACTTGTTATGCCATGCAGAAAGTTCAACAAGATATCAGCAATGATCTTCGTGCTAGTGGAACTACACAAGATGAGCTAGATCAATTTCTTAAAGAAGCATTAGAATGGGTTCGTACGCATAAAGACAATGGTGAAAACGATCAACTTCAGAAGGCTATGGCTTAACTAAAAAAAAATCATTTCACTTAAGGTATAGCAAACATCATTATCAATATTTGCGTGCTTAAGTAGATTATCCTTAAAGCCTTCGCGAAAGGAAGGATCCTTCATCTCTTATCTTAAGAGATCTAAAAAATTTTTAGAGGCAAACATTTTTTTTCAAGCATATTGGCTTAAACAGGTGAAGGCGCGCAGTGCGCGCCCAACTAATCAGCTTTAGCAAGCTTATGTTTGAACTTCAGCCTGCCCTGAGCTCGGCCTTGATCTCTTGTTTGAGCTTGTTTCTGCGACACCATCGCAAGGTTCGTCCAGTCTCGATGCGTGATGGACGCCGACTCAATTACTTAAGCAAGGAAGAGCGTGCTCAGCGCGCCAAGCAAATGCAGGAGGCGCAAGTCGCGCAAGGAGCTTCAGCGTCGCAAAGTACGCAAGTCTAAGATCAATGGCTCTTGGTGACCATAATCACTAAAGACTGCGGTTTTTACGCCCAACAAAGGAGCGTTGGGATCACTGGCATGACGTAGGGGGTGTCCTAAAGCTCTTATCTACATTTGGCTTATTTATCAGCTTTTATGTCGCTGCCGTTTATAACCCCCTATGTCATGCCAGTGATCCAGCGTTGGCGTGGCCGTGTCTACAACCTAGTGTTGTCCGCTTAATTCTGCTGCTATTGTTTGTTATAACAAAATGAAGCGAGGGACTTAGCTTTTTTATTACTAAGATAACCCTCGCTTTATTATCTGGTAATAATCTTGCTGAATCTTTGCTTATAATCAGGTGGGGCTTTAAGAAGCGTGGCTTGTGGTTGGTTGATTATGCTTCTTAATGTACCTTAGCCATCCAACATATTGGAAAAGGAAGTAAGTTAAGCCGCCAATAAAAAGGCAAAGAGTGATGACAGCAAGAATAAAAAAGAAAAGACCGATGTTCATAATAGTATTTCCTAATGTTGACTCTCATAACAATATTTAGGTTGTTATGAGAGATAGCTGTCATTGTTGTCGTTTGTTTGAATGTTTTCTTTATTGGTTAAATTTGCTTTAATTCTATCTTCTTTAGCTTTTAGTAATTTGATTTTTTGAATAATAAAAGTCCGCATTAGAACGCGATCATTGTTTTTATATTTCTTAAGTTTTGATTTTAATTTATTAACTTGTTTTTCAAGCTTGATAACTTTATCTGAAAGTTCAATAAAAGCTGCTTGATTCGGAATTGAGTATTTAGCTTTAGTTTCATCCCAAATCTTTTTCATTGAAAAGAGTAAAACTACAACGCAAACTACACACAAAATTCCAAGAACAAAAACAAGTATTACAGCGCCGAGTGTTGGTATAAAATCGACGTGTTCTGGAGTTAGCTTGCCATGCAATAGAAGAAATAAACTATAACTATTATCCTTTAAATATACGCCCAATCCACCAAGGCCACTTGTTATAAGTCCAATAAGGGTGAGCATTATTGATACAAAGTATTTAAAGTTGGATTCTTGTTGCTTCATTATTAGTGCGCCTAACAGTCATTTCTCCCTTAATCATATTATAACGCCATCAGTGCGTTTGGTGCAGATTTATCTGCGTCTAGAGGACAATACCGTACCTAGCCGAGCAGAGTGATACCGCCGTGATTTTTTTTGTTGTAGGGTGCTGTGAGCAAAATTGTGATAGACAGGGCTTACTTGGTTTGGGCAGCAAGGGCGGTTTGCGCCAAAATGGCCTTGTCCATACTGCCGGAGGCAAAGCCCTCAAGATCTAGAGTGTAGTGATCGTAGCCCTCCATGCTTTGCAGAATCGGCAGAATGAGGCTACGGTACTCCACCGCGCGGCTTAAGGCCTCAGCGTCAAGCTCCAGGCGAATCAGACGCGCCTCAGGGTAGGCGCGCACCCGCACATTGGTAAAGCCTAGGGCACGGATTCTCTCTTCGGCTTGACCTACTGCGGCCATGGCCTCAGGCTTGAGCTCAGTGCCGTAGGGGAAGCGTGTGGCCAGGCACGGGCTTGACGGTTTGCGCGCGATATTAAGGCCCAGCTGCGCTAACATGCCGCGCACCTGCTCCTTGGTGATGCCCGCCTGCGCGAGCGGACTTTGAATGCCGAGCTCCTTGAGCGCTTGCAGTCCGGGGCGGTACTTGGTGAGATCATCGGCATTAGTGCCATCAATCACTACGGAGCAGCCCAGCTCGGCGGCACGCTCTTTGAGCTTAGTCATCAGGGCATGCTTACACAGATAGCAGCGATTGACCGGGTTGTGCGCGATAACTGGTAGCTCGTCGAGCCTGAGCACCTCGAGATCAATGTTAAAGGACTTTGCTAAGTCCTGTGCTTCTTTGAGCTCATGCTGCGGGTGCATGGTGGTGCTCACGGTAAATGCCACCAGGCCATGAGGGAGCTGGCCTTGCTTTAAGCGCAGGCCCAGTAGAACCAGGAGCAAGGAGCTGTCGACGCCGCCTGAGAAGGCCAGGGCAATCTTGTGCTGGGTTAGCTCACAGAGAGCTACCTCAAGTTTGAGGCGGGCTTGCTCGAGGGGGTTATTAGCGCTGAGCATAGAGCTCTCCTTTGACAATGGCCTCAACTTCCTTGAGCGGGCGCCCGGTGATGGCGGCCAGTTCCTTTAAGCTGTCAAACTCAACGTAGTCGATGCAGTAATTGCCAAGCTCAGGGTCAAGCTCACAGTGCTTTACCGTCACAGATCCCAAGCTTGAGACAAAGCTTCTTTGCTCACGGGCCATGATGTAGCGCTCTTGGCGGCTTAAGCGCACCCCAATGGCGCTGGTTTCAGTCAGGATCGTAGTGACTAAGGCTTTGACTTGTTCCTCGTGGCATAAGACGCAGAGCTCAAAGCCCGGACGATTCTTCTTCATGATGATGCTGCGTAGGCTGACATCGACCGCTCCTTCGTGCTTGAGGCGATCAAAGAGCGTGCCCATGAGCTCGCCAGTGAGGTCGTCGATGTTGCTCTTAATCTCAACAATGGTGTCACGATAAGGGCTGTGGCTGGACTCATTTAGGCTGCTAGGCTCATTTAAGCCACTTGGTTCGTTTAAGCTGTTAGGCTCTTGTAATAAGGTGGCGCGCACAAAGCTTGGTTTATCGTAGGTACGCTTGCCCGCACCGTAGCCGACTGCCATCATGGTGGTCAGTGGCGCTGGGGCAAAGTGGCACTCTAAGGCCGCAAGCATCGCCGCTCCGGTTGGGGTGACGAGCTCGCCATAGCAGCGCCCGGTGACCATTGGAAGCTTATGTTCGGCGCAGATATTGGCGACTGCCGGGACTGGAATTGGCAGCAGGCCATGCTGGCAGCGTACTTCACCAAAGCCCTCACCTAGGTGGGTGGCGTAAGTCTGCGTGATCTTAAGGTCGGTTACGCATACGGCAAAGGCTAAGATATCGGCAATCGAGTCTAAGCCACCGACTTCGTGGAAGTGAACTAAATCAGGAGAGGTGCCATGGGCCTTTGCTTCAGCGGCGGCAATGATGGTAAAGACCTTGATGGCCAAGTCCTTGGCATCCTGATTGGCACACGAGCTTTCAATCAGAGCTTCCACGTCGCTTAAGGCGCGGTGAGTATGGCTATGGCCGTGGCTGTGCTCATGGTCGTGCACGTGGTCGTGGCTGTGTTCGTGCTCATGATCGTGCAGGTGTTCGTGGTCATGTACGTGCTCATGGTCGTGCACATGGTCATGGTGATGGTGGTGTGCTGGGGGCAGCTGTGCCGCTTGGGTCAGCATGGCCTCGGCGCTGACGGGAGCCTTGATTTTCAGGCTTGGGCCATAGCGGTCCGGGTGGAGGTAGGCCATGTCGGCGTCGTGGTTGTCTTGCTCGAGCTTGACCGTGAAGTCGCACATATTGAGGCTGGCCTTGGTGACTGCCTTCTTTTCAATGCTAAAGCCCTTGAGGGGCAAGCTTTGGAGTACGCGCTTGACCTCATCAAAGTTGGCTCCAGCATCTAACAGGGACGCGACCATCATGTCGCCACTGACACCACGTTGCACATCTAAACTGAGAATAGCCATTTGCTCCTCCCGTGAGTCTGTTATTGCGTTTGTGATTGCGTTTGTTCTTGCTCTTGCGTTTGCTACTTTGCTTGGCAGGCCAAGCGGTTGATTTGGCTGGCGATAAAGGCCGCCCCAAAGCCATTGTCGATGTTGACGGTAGCTACCCCATTAGAACAGGAATTGAGCATGGTAAGCAAGGCCGACAGGCCGTGGAAGTTCGCGCCATAGCCTACCGAGGTTGGTACCGCAATCACCGGATTGCCGACCAGGCCGCCAATGACTGAGGCTAAAGCGCCTTCCATGCCCGCCACCGCAATCGTGCAGTTAGCCGCCTGAATCGTCTCCACATGGCTAAGTAAGCGGTGCAGACCGGCCACGCCCGCATCGTAGATGCGCTCCACCTTATTGCCAAAAAACTCGCACACTTGCGCCGCTTCCTCGGCGACCTTGATATCAGCGGTTCCGGCGGTGACCACGCAAATCAGGCCTTGTCCCTCGCTCTTATCTTCAGGGTTCTTAGTCGAAATGATGTGGCTGATTGGATTGTAGTAGAGCTTATGGCTGGTGATATGCGACTTAATGAGCTCTGCTTGCTCCTTGCTGCAGCGGGTGCCTAAGATGGCGCCTTCAGTATTGAGCAAGTGCTCAAAGATAGCCACTAAATGCTCATCGGCCTTGCCTTGGCAAAAGACCACCTCGGCCATGCCAGTACGCAGTCCTCGGTGGGTGTCGAGCTTGGCATAGCCTAAATCTAAGTACGGTGCGGCTTTAAGCTGGGCTTTGGCCGCTGCAATTGACATGGTGCCAGCTTGGACATCGTGGAGCAGGGCATCAAGATCCATTCTAATTTCTCCTTGAGGTGCTGGGTGATTAGGCAACGTGGCAACAAATTTGGTGCTCAGGGCTGAGGGGCCTCAGTTTTGGCTTTTGGGTCAGACACTGCTCTTGAGCTTTGTTGCAGCGCATGAGCCAGGGACAGAGCCGCTCTTGCTTCATCGGGCAAGTGACGGTCGGAGCCCCGTTGACGGGAGGCGCGGGCGCCTGTAGTCCTGCTAAGACCTGGGCGGCGTGCTTGAGGCTCTGAAGATACGGGTGCTTAAGCTCGGCGGCCGGGCCTTGCTCTAAGATCTGGCCTTTAAACATCACCGCCACGTGCGGGCACCAGGTGAGCGCGGTATTTAGGTCGTGGGTGATAAACAGGACACTGAGCTCAGTGCGGCGCACATAGTCGGTAAGCAGCTCCAGGCAGAGCTGTGATGACTTAGGGTCTAGGGCCGAGGTGATTTCATCGCAGAGCAAGAGCTTGGGCTCGAGCGCTAAGCTTTTGATGAGGCTCAGACGCTGGAGCTGACCTAGGCTGACCTCACTTGGTTTTCGTGTTAACAGCTCTGGGTCTAAGCCCACCTCGCACATCAGCCTTTGAATTAAGCTTTTGGCTTGCCTTGGGCTCATCCCCTTGAGGTTTTTAAGCGGGGCTAAGGCCCAGTGCTCCAAGTTCATATGGGGCGGTACCGTGCTCTTGGGGTCTTGGAAGATGTACTGCACCTGAGCGTAGTAGGCCTTGGTGTCTGTAAGGTCTTTAAGCTCTGTGCCCTCAAATGTGATTAAGCCGTGGTAGGGCAGGCTCTTGGTTAGTACATGGCATAAGGTGGTCTTGCCGCAGCCGGATTCACCGACTAAGCCTAGCAGTTGACCTTGCTTGATCGTTAGGTTGAAGTCTTGGAGCGCAGGCAGGTCTTTGCCATTGGGGAGGCGATAGCTTAAGGCTAAGTGCTCGATCTTTAACATGCTCCCTCCACTTGGGGCGCTGGTTCCCGCGTTAGTTGCTCTGCCTCTTGCTCGATGAGCGTGCCGTCTGCGGTGAGGTCGTAGCGACGCTGAGCCATGAAGCTCGCCTCATCGGGGTGATGGGTGACAAAGAGCAAGGCAAAGCCAAACTCGGCCTGTAAGACCTTAAGCTCGGTCAGTACCGCAAGACGTGTGCTTAAGTCTAAAGCTGAGGTAAATTCATCGGCCAAGATGAGCTGAGGGCGCAGCATCAAGGTCAGCGCTAAGGCAATGCGCTGACTCATGCCCTGCGAAAACTCATAGCTTTTCTGACTTAGGATGCGCTCGGGATAGGCTAGCTCCAAGCGATAGAGCAGCTCTAGGGCTTGGGCCTTAATTGACTCACGTGTACGCTTCTTATCATGAGCGTGCACCGCTTCCACAAAGTGGCTTAAGACGCTGGCGCGCTCATCGAAGTTTTCGCTGACGTTTTGCCCCATCAGCGCCAGCCCCGGCCCTCTGAGCTGCTGCCATTGCTTGGCGCTGAGCGTACTCAGGTCGGTGCCCTGAAATAGGATTTGACCGCTTGGCGTAAAGCTTTGTGGTAGCAAGCCGCAGATAGCCTTGAGCAAGGTACTCTTGCCCCGTCCTGAGGTGCCGCATAAGGCCACGGCCTCCCCTGCGTTAACCGTGAGGTTGACGTGGGTGAGGAGGGGCTGGCCTGTAAGGCTAATGCCGACATCTCTGAGTTCCAATAGGGGCTTGCGTTCCTCTAAGGACTTACGTTCCTCCAAGGGCTTACTCTCCTCCAAGGGCTTACTCATAGCGCACCTGATCATTGATAAAGTAGTAGTCAAAGCTGTACAGGTGCAGATCCTTGAGCTCCTTACGGGCTACTTCATTGATCTCAATGTGATTGATGAAAAAGGCGCCAACATCGGCCTTAAGCTCGGTCAGCAATTTCTGGGTGAGCTGCTGGCGCTCTTTGGCATCAAAGGTTTGCGCCATAGTGGCCAGGAGGTCTTCGAGGGTGGCGTTGTGGTAGTGGCCAAAGTTAGCATCGCCGTCCTGATGGAAGCGATCGCGCATAAAGACGTACGGGTCGCCTGTCGGCAGGGTGCTGTCGTTGGCGCTAAAGAAGTCAAAGTCACCCGAGGCCATAATGGCCGCTAAATTCTCAGCCGGGTAGAGATTGAGATTGACGCCGAGTGGCGCCCAGTCTTGCTGCAGGCATTGGGCAATCAGAGCACTGTCAGCTGAGCCATGGTCGGACTTGAAGTAGTAGTTAAAGCTCAGCTCTTGCCCGTTGCAGTCACGGGTGCCATCGCCATTGTGGTCGATAATGCCCGCCTCATCTAAGATAGTTCGGGCTTGCTCAGGGTCGCACTTGCTCTCAGGGGCAAAGCCTTGCACCAGCTCTGGGGCAATCAGGCTCGCCGCCGGACTGCCACCGATTAAGGATACGATTTGGGCGCGATTGAGGGCTAAATCTAAGGCCTGCCGGACACTGTGCCGGGCTAAGAGCTCGTTTTGGTGATTGATATAGACCACGTTAGTGCGCGGGCTGATGCGGCGCAGTACGGTAAAGTCAGGCTTGTCGGTAAAGAGTGGTAAGGTGGAGTTATTGACGGTAGGAATCAGCGCTACTTCACCTGATTGCAGCGCCATGGTGCGCGCTTGCTCCTCCGGCTGATACATAAACTCGATTTCAGAAATCAGCTTTTCTGGGGTGCGGTAATGCGGGTTAGCCTGAACCGTCACGCTTTGGTTCGGGGTAAAGGCCGTGACCTGATAAGGGCCAGTGGTGATAGGCAGGGTAATGGTCTCATCAGGCCAATTTCCCGTATTGTTCTCGGGCAGCTTGATAATGCTAAAGAGCGGCTCGCACAGATTGTAAAAGAGCTCCGGCACCGGCTCCTTGGTCGTGATGGTGAGGCGTAGTTCGTCGTTGACCGTGATGTGGTCTAAGGTAAAGTACTGCTTGGCGCGCGGGTTTAAGGCGTAGACGCGCTCGAGGCTGTTTTTAACTGCGGTGGCGGTGAGTGGAGTGCCATCACTGAAGGTGAGATTAGGCTTTAAGGTGAGCTCGTAATTTAAGGGATCGACCACGCGATAGCTTTGGCACAGCCACGGCTCTAAGGTTCCGTTGTCATTAAGGCGCAGTAAGGCTTCACCGGCACCTACGCGCATCAAGACCCAGGCATCAAACATATTCTTAGGATCAAGCGAGCCCTCGAGGAAGAAAATGCCAACCTTGAGGTTGCGTGGGGCGGGCGCTGAGGCTTGCTTGCTGTCAGCTGCCGGTGCGGACTCTGGTGGAGTCTCCGGCGAGCAAGCGCAGGCTAAGAGGGCAAGGGTCAGAGCAGAAAGGGTTTTGCTTAGCATGACTTCACCTGACGGAAATTGAGGGCCATGAGGTTGCAGCACAGAGCGCTGAGGAAAATAAAGAGCAGCGGGCCGATTAAGAGATGGGGGGCATTTTGTAAATAAGGCTGGCTCTCATAGAGCATCGAGCCCCACTCTGGGATCGGCGGTTGGGTCGCAAGACCCAAAAATGAAAGGGTCGCTAGCGCCAAGATCGCCGCGCTAAAGTCTAAGAGGGCGGTCAAAAGGAGCTGATCTTTTAGCTGGGGCAAGAGGTAGTAGCGCACGAGGCTTAAGGTGCTCTCGCCTGCGAGC
This sequence comes from uncultured Anaerobiospirillum sp., assembly GCA_944392765.1. Classification (GTDB taxonomy): domain Bacteria; phylum Pseudomonadota; class Gammaproteobacteria; order Enterobacterales; family Succinivibrionaceae; genus Anaerobiospirillum. The sequence goes on along the minus strand of CALXXU010000034.1, from coordinate 15,674 downwards.
TTGGCGGCTCTGATGTACTCTTCCTTGAGCAAGGCACGGGTGCGCGTGTAGGTAAGCTGGGCAAAGTGCACCCACCAAAAGAGCGCTAGGGCAAAAATGCTGTGCGTCAGGCCCACGCCTAACATGCCCAGAAGCAAGATGACCGCAAGCTGCTGGGGAAAGGCCATGAGGACATTAACCGTAGCGCTAAAGATCCGGGCTAAGATCCCGCCGCGCAGTGCAGCGGTGAGGCCGATGAGCGTACCTGCTACTGTGGCGCTGATAATTAGGGCGGCCGCTAAGGGTAGCGAATAGTACGAGCCCCATAATAAACGCATGAGTTGATCGCGCCCTAAGCGGTCACAGCCCAAGGGGTGTTCAAGGCTTGGGCCCGCAAGACTCTGACTAATATCCATGGTGTAGGGGTCATAGCCCGTTAACAGGCCATACCAGAGCGGACCTGTCAGTATCAAGGCAAAGAAGATTATGGTGGCGCTGGCGCTTAACTTAAAGCCCGTGGTGGCACGGAACGCTGGTTGTGAGGTAATTGCTAGCATGGGGCGGCCTCGCTTAAAGCTTTGCGGCTTAAGTGCGTCGTGAGTGCAGCCACGGCGGCATTGAGCACGGTGAAGATGAGTACGCTATAGAGCACGTAGGCGGCAATGAGGTGCAAGTCGCGATAGGTGATGGCTTCTAAGGCGATAAAGCCTAAGCCGTGTAAGGAGAAGATGCGCTCAATCACGACCGTACCGCATAACAAATGGCCAATGCTCAGGCTCAGTAAGGGCAGTAGGCTCACGGTGGCACGCGGCAGTACGTGATGCGTCAGCTGGCGCGTTAGGCTGATGCCACGGGCGGTTAAGGCTGTCAGATAGGGCGCGGTGAGCTCTTGGGCGATCACAGTACGCACTTGGCGCAGGTAAAAGGCGATCAGAGGCAAGGCCAAACATAGGGCCGGGGCGATGAGGTCGGGGGCCTGGTCTGGACGTAGGGTAGTAATGAGCCCTAATTTGACTCCAGCAAAGTAGAGCACTAAGAGGGCAATAAGAAAGCCTGGTACTGAGAGCACTAAGATGCTTAGCACCTGACAGAGCTTGTCAATCAGGCTGTTAGGGCGCAAGGCGCAATAGGTGCCCAAGGGTAGGGTTATTACAATGAGGAAGGTGAAGGCTAAGGCACAAAGCGGCAGCGAGACGGTCAGTCCCTCAGCTAAGACCGTGCTGACCTCCCTGCCAAAGTGACTTGAAAACCCCAAATCACCGGCGGTGATGAGGTTAGTAAGCCAGGTAAGGTATTGGACGGCCAGCGGTGCATCAAGCCCTAGATGTTGGCGTAGTGCTGTGATGACCTCACGTGAGGTGACGCCCATCGGTTGTAAGGTATTGAGTGCGGCGTCGCCTGGTGCCAAATGGGTTAAGGCAAAGGTGACAAAGCTCAGGCCCAACAGGAGAGCGCTAAGCCAGATGAGCTTGAGCATAAGGCGCGCACCCAGCTGCTCCCAGTTAAAGGAGTAGTGCGGTGGTCGGAGGTGCTGGGGTGCGGGCATGATAGTTCCTTAATCTAAGATAGTGAGTTGATAGTGACGCGAGCCAACGCCTAAGTGCGCGGCGTGCTCTAAGATGCGACTGCCATGACGGCTTTCCATGCGCTCAATGACATCGGCACCATCTGGGGCGGCATAAATCAGATCGACGCAGGCTTGGTCCAGGGCCACAGGATCCAAGCTTGCGGCAATGCCGAGGTCGGCCATGGTGGCAGGTGCCGGATGGGACACGCAGTCACAATCCACGGACAGGTGGTTGAGCACCGAGATATAGAGCATCTTGGGGCCAAAGTGGGCACAGATCGCTTGGGCCGCTTCGGCCATCGATTCAATAAACGCGAGGTGCTCCGGACTATCAAAGTCCCGTGATAAATACGGTCCCCAGTTCGAGGTATTGGTGGTCCCTGCGGTGTGAATCAGGTTCTTGCCCTCGGGCGCGGCAATGCCAATTGAAATGTTCTTTAAAGCGCCGCCGAAGCCACAGCGCGGATGGCCCTTAAAGTGCGAGAGCACCACTAAGAAGTCATAGTTTTGCAGGTGGCTGCCCACGCGGTCAAACTTAAGATGGGTGCCGCCCACTACCGGCAGGTCAATGCTGCCTTCCTCATCTAAGATGTCCACCTGTGCGATAGCATCAAAGCCGTGCTCGTGAATGAGCTGGCGGTGCACTGTGGTCTCGTGCCTTGCGCCCTGATAGGCGGTATTGCCCTCAACGATGGTGCCTGCAAAGCTTTGCACTAAGTCTTTGATTAAGGCAGGTTGCAAATAATTGGGATTGCCCGCCTCGCCGGTGGAGAGCTTAACTGCCACCCGGCCTGCAGGCACTCGGCCTAAGGCCTCATAGACGGTGCGCAGCGCCGATGGACTGATGTCTTGGGTGTAGTACACCTGGGGTGCTGCTTGGTCGCTGACGCGATGCTTTAAGGTTGACAGGTCTAAACTCATGGCTCTTCTCCACGCTCATCTGAGGAAAGTTCAGGGTTGGCAACAGCTCCCTATTGTAGCAATGGCTTAAGTTCAGTAATGGCTTAAGCCGAGCAAAGGATAAAGTCGAGCAAGAGCTAAAGCTCTCGGCTAAATCCCTGGGCTAAAGCTGTCGGCTAAATCCCTGGGCTAAAGCTGTCGGCTGAATCCCTGGGCTAAAGCTGTCGGCTGAATCCCTCGGCTAAAGCCCGATGGTAGCGCTCAGAATATGGGTGGCAAGACCCAAGATGAGCGCGGTGATGATGACAAAGGCGATGTAGTAGCAAAAGTGCTTGATCCCCAGAATCGCCTTGAGTGCGGCTAAGTTGTTGATCTTGGTCGCAGGGCCAGAGAGCATAAAGGCGACCGCTGCGCCTTTGGACATACCCGACGCCAGCCACATGATGAGAATGGGGATGGTGCCGCCGCCGCATAAATAAAGTGGAACACCTAAGGTCGCGGCATAGAGCACGCTCATCGGATTGCCCTTGCCTAAGACGCTGGCGATAGCATCTTGCGGCACGTGAATCGAGAAGAGGGCCGAGAGCACCATACCGGCAAAGAAGTAAGGTAAGGTTGCCTTGAGGTTGCGCCCGACGTTCTTTAAGTAGCGCACTGCTAGGTTAGGATGGGTATCGTTGTTGCGGCCGGGACCGAAGTTGACAAAGTTAAAGAAAGCTTGGTCTTTAAAGCAGTAGCGGATCAAAAGGCCTGCGGTGAGTGCCATGATGAGGCAGGTGACAATACGCAGAGTGAAAACGGTTGGCCCTAAGGCCAGAGAATAGGCAATTAGTTGCGGATTTAACAGAACCGAGGCGACCATGAAGCACGCCAAGTAATCTTGGCGTACTCCTTGGTGGTAGAGAGCTGCCACTAAGGGCAGGGTACCGTACATGCAGATCGGCGAGGCAAAACCCAAGCAAGCGGCGAGGATGAGGCCAATCAAGCCCATACTCACGCCCACTTGTGCGGTCAACAGCCGCTTTAACTTATCCTTACCAAAGACCGAGATGGCAGAACCCAGCAGCGTGCCGAAGACGTAAAACCAGAACAGCTGCCGGACCTGGATGTCCAGATAGTAGTAAAGATAGATCGCTTCGCGCTCAATTAAATCCCACATGTACCGTCTCTCTCCTTATGAGCTTACTTTTGGTCTAAGGAAACCAGCTGATAGCTCTTTTGGCCTAAGCCCATCTTAACGGCATGGTCTAAGATGTGTGGGCCTTGGCGGCTTTCCATACGCTCGATGAGCGAGGCGCCATCTGGAGCCTGATAGACTAAGTCAACGCAGGCTTGATCCAGGGCCACAGGATCCAGCGAAGCTAAGATACCGATATCGTGCATGTCAACCGGAGCTGGGCTACCGTCGCAGTCGCAGTCGACCGACATATTGTTCATGACCGAGATGTAGAGCATCTTTTGGCCATGGTCAAAGTGGTCGCTCACGGCATCAGCGGCCTCGGCCATCGACTCGATGAAATCAACGTGCTCTGGGGTATCGATTGGGCCGTAAGCGCCCCACTCAAACTTATCAGTGTGACCTGCAGTGTGAATGAGGTTCTTGCCTTCTTGCGAGGCGACGCCGATCGAGATGTTCTTTAAGGCACCGCCAAAGCCGCCCATGGCGTGACCCTTAAAGTGGGTCAAGACTACCATGAAGTCGTAGTTGGCCAAGTGGCTACCGACACGGTCAAACTTTAAGTGCTCACCGCCGGTGACTGGAATCTCCATCGACCCTTCCTCGTCCATGATGTCGACCTGAGCGATCGCATCAAAGCCGTGATCCTTGATCACTTGACGGTGGGCCAAGGTCGAGGCGCGCGAGCCGCCGTAGGCGGTGTTGCATTCGACGATGGTGCCTTTAAATTGTTGGATCAGGTTCTTGATGAGATCTGGGTCAAGATGGTTATCGTTACCAGCTTCACCGGTGGAGAGCTTGAAGGCGACCTTGCCCGATGGAACGCGGCCTAAAGCCTCATAGGCTGCTTGCAGGCCCTCAGGGCTAATGTCCGAGGTGAAATAGACCACAGGAGCGGAGCTGTCCGTGACGCGGTGCTCGAGCTTGGTAAAGTCGATATCAGCGGCAGTGGCCGTTGAGCTAAAGAGCGCGGCACCACTTAAAGCGAGCGCAGCGATCGTGGCTTGCGCCAAAGTTTTTATTTTCATAAACCACACCTTTGAATTAGCGCCCAAACTCTGGGCTAGTTTTAATCTAAAGCAGGGAAAAAGGTGGGTAAAGGTCAAAACCGTCATGGGATATAAACGGGCAAAACTTTGAGAAAAAGCGCTAAACCTACGCCCCAGCGTGGCGCATGACTATGCGCTGGGGACATGATGCTATGCTGGAGGCACATGACTTGGTGCCAGCGTAGTATCTGTGAGCCGGAGCGCTGAGAACCTGCTTACCGGACGCGCGCTACGATGGGGCGCAAGGTCGTTTGTCAGAGGAGCACAAGATCGCTTGTCCGTGGGTCACAAGGTAGCTTGCTCCATGACTGTTTGCCTACAGCTCTTAATTTTTTGCTCAAAGTTTGCATTTTTTGCAGTACCCCCTTGCGCAAAGCAAGGCTGCGGGCTATATCATAGGAGAAATTGGAGTCTCCAGATTAGTGCTGGTAGTGCTTTCTTGGAGGCTGAAGGCAAAGGCTATGAGGAGTGCCGAAATGTCTGACCTGAACAAAATCTTTAGTGCTGCGGGCGTGCAAGGTGGTGCTGACGCCATCGACTTTAGCAAGTTGGCTCATCGCAGCGATGAGGCTGATGCCCCTAAGGTTTACTTCACCCGCGAGATTACCCCTAAGGGCTTGCTTAACGCTTATGAAGCCTTAGGGCGGGTGCCATCAGGTAAGGTCGCCTGCAAGCTGTCCTCAGGCGAGGCCGGTAACAAGCACTATTTGCAGCCTGCCTTAATCAAGGACTTGGTGCAAAAGTTAGACGGCACCATTGTCGAGTGTAATACCGCCTACCAAGGTGCCCGCTGCCAAAGCGCTGACCACTGGCGCGTCATCAACGAGCACGGCTTTACCGCGATCGCCCCATTTGATCTGATGGACGAAGAAGGCGAGATGAAGATCCCGGTCAAGCATGGCAAGTACTTGCAGTACGATATCGTGGGTGACCACTTATCGCGCTACGACTTTATGGTTGTGCTCTCGCACGCCAAGGGCCATACGATGGGCGGTTTTGGCGGTGCTTTAAAGAATATCTCGATTGGTGTTGCGTCCACTCACGGCAAGGGCTTAATTCACACCGCCGGGCGCTCTGAGGAGTTTGGGGGCTTTGCGACCGTAGCCAACGGCGCCTTCTTAAGCAATGACAGCCCTGAGCACAACCAATTTATCGAGTCGATGGCCGAGGCTGCCAGCGCTGTTTACGATTACTTTGACCACGGCCAAAAGATGCTATTTATCTCGGTGGTCAACAACCTCTCGGTAGACTGTGACTGCGATGGTAATGCTGCTCCACCATGCATGCGCGATATCGGCATCTTGGCTTCCTTAGACCCTGTAGCGATCGACCAAGCCTTTATCGACTTAGTTAACTTAGCCCCAGATAACGCCCCAATGCTCGAGCGTATCCACAGCCGCAATGGCACCTTAATCTTGGATCGCGCCAAGGAATTAGGCATCGGCAAGAAGCGCTACCAGTGGGTCGACTTAGACCGCTAACAGACGGCACACGCGCTCAGCCTCACGATAGTCCAACTGGGCTGTAAGTACGGCCCAGCTTGGGCGTAAGGATCGCGGTAGTAAATAAATTCGGCAGTTTGGAGCTACTTGAGAGGTGGCTCCACTGGGTGCAAACAACAACAAAAGAGTTGAAGCTATTAGCTCCTGCGTTCCTAAGGGTCTTACTAGTAGTCTAGTCCATCACGTAAGTTACGTCATCAGGACAAAAGCCTAATGCAAACCACATTTATGCTGGTGCTTGCTAACCGTTCTGTTGTACAGTGCTTTTGCAAATTAACACCATGCATAAAAGGTGATTCCACGGTTGCAGAACACATCTGTCTCAAATTAGGCCTTATTGTGCCAACATGAGCATAGATGAGCTTTTGTCATTCACTGTAACGCGAGATAATAGTACTTCAGGAATATTATGTTAGAACAGCAATTAAAGTCTATTCCTATTGGCGTGGCAAGCTGGAGCGTAATGCGCGACAATAACCTTCTTTATGTCGATAAAACTGCTAAGTTAGGAGTTTTAGTTTCCAAACATCAAAAGGTCTTCTTGTCGCGGCCACGCCGTATGGGTAAATCGTTGCTTTGCTCTATGCTCAAGGATCTCTTCACTAACGGTGATACTAATTTTGCAGGCACAGCAATTTACGGTAATTGGCCGATAACAGAACGCTACCCAGTAATCCATCTTTCTTTTATCGATATTAGGGGTGATAATCTTGAGATCGCTTTGAAGGCAGCACTCAAATCTGCATTCAGTAAAGTAGGATTTGCTCAAGCCAATGATTTAGAACTTGAGCAACCATTTAATGGCTTTTTAAAAAGTTTTGATAAAATTACGCAAGGTCACAAGCTTGTCTTCTTAATTGATGAATGGGATTTTCCATTATCAATACACCTTGATAATGAAGAAGAGTTTAAAAAATCACTTTTAACTCTCAGTATCTTTTATTCTTGGCTGCGCAATATAGAAAATTATCAATATATTTTAATTACTGGCATTATGCGATATCGTGATGCGTCCCTGTTTACTGGACGGGATATTCTTGATATCAGTATGCGTCCTAAATATGCTGATTTGCTCGGTTACACTCAAGAAGATCTTGTAACAAATTTTGCTCCATACATAGAACTAGCAGCGCAAAGACTCAAGCTTACTAAAGACGAGCTATTGGCGAAACTCGAAAAACACTATGATGGCTTTTGCTTTGATTATAATGCAAAAGTTAAGGTATATTGTCCAGACTCTATAAATAGTTTTTTTGAGCCAATCGCAACATCAATCGATGATCCTGATGATCTGCCAAACTTTAATAGCTACTGGATGGATAGCTCAAATGCCACTGCAGCTCTTCGCTCTTATTTGCATCGCTATAAATCTACACCAAATAATATCCTGCAAATGTGTAGCTATGATGTAAAGATTAAACAATCAGATATAACGTCACCTACTAAATTCAATAATATAACTAAAACTCAAATTTTATTTCAAAGTGGCCTTGTTTCATTAAAGAACATAACTTCCGATACAATAAACAATCCACCAGATAAACGTAGTTTTATCTGTCGTCTAACCAACTATGATGTAGCTGCAAAATATACAGCAGTTTTAACAAGTTACATGCTTGGGATAGATGATTCCGATGCTTACGATCATCTAACTAAAGTGCAAAATGCGATTTTGGCCGATGATATTAATTCAACTTGTTTGTTTATAAACGAGCTATTGTGTGGCATCCATTATGATTTTATGGCTTCAGCCAAAGAAATGCATTATCGTACTTTGATTGCATTATGGCTTCGCTCTGATGTAATTAACGTTAAAGAAGATGTTGACGCTTCTACCCAAAAAGATGTTAGCAAAGCATCATTAAAAGAAACTGCGATTACAGTTCAAGAAGAGGTGCCAAACAACTTAGGACGCATCGATTTGTTAATAACAACTAAGAACCATATCTATGTGGTTGAACTTAAGCGCCTATCAAAAAATACTGACACCAAAGAAGCCAAGTTGCGGATGCTGGATAAAGCCGAACAACAAATTTTGGATAAATGTTATCTCAATAACATTAAAACTGAAGGACGTCTCGTTTCAAGTGTCCAAATTGTTGTCTCCGACAAATATCGTCAGATTGCCGCATGGCGCAGAAGCAACAAGATTGTAGGCATGCAGCAAGAATTAATAAAGATGGACAATGTCCGAACCAAATAGCTAACAAAGTTTTGAATAAAACAGGGGCCAGATCTGTGAGGATCCGGCCCCTGTTTTAGCTTGTGCACAGCTCAAAAACTAAGTCGTGGGCTGTGCGTCAGGCTGCGCATGATAGCGCAGCTGGGTAATTCGTCTTAGGCTTAGCGCAGCTTGGCTAAGTCACGGACACCGCCCTTATCAGCCGACGAAGCTAAGGAAGCATAGGTCTTCAAGGCCGTGGAGATGACGCGGTCACGGTGCTGTGGCTGGTAGGCAAAGGAGCCACGCTGCTCCATCTGGACCTGACGCTCTTGGAGCTCCTCATCATCAACGGTTAAGGAGATGACGCGGTTTGGAATGTCGATTTTGATCATATCGCCATCCTTAACCAAGGCGATGATGCCGCCGTTAGCAGCCTCTGGCGAGACGTGACCAATTGACAGACCCGAGGTGCCGCCCGAGAAGCGACCATCGGTGATGAGAGCGCACTTCTTACCTAAGCCCATCGACTTTAAGTACGAAGTTGGGTAGAGCATCTCTTGCATGCCAGGGCCGCCCTTAGGGCCTTCGTAGCGGATAACGACGACGTGACCAGCCTTAACCTTGCCCGATAAGATGCCGTCGACGGCCTCTTCTTGCGACTCAAAGACAATAGCTGGGCCAACAAAGGTCAGAATCGAGCTGTCAACACCGGCGGTCTTCACGATGCAGCCGTCCTGGGCTAAGTTGCCATAGAGCACGGCTAAACCGCCATCTTGGCTGTAGGCATGAGACTTATCGCGGATGCAGCCTGCGGCACGATCTTGGTCGGCGCTCTCAAAGAACTTGTTCTGCGAGAATGGCTTGATGGTGCGCACACGGCCAGGGGCAGCCAGGTAGAAGTGCTTGACCTCAGGATCGGTGGTGACATCGATGGCGTAGCGCTGTAATTGCTCAGCAAAGGAGCATTGCAGCACGGTGCGACAATCGTGGTGGAACAGGCCTGCTTGGTCAAGCTCATGGAGAATCGACATAATGCCACCGGCGCGGTGGACATCTTCGATATGGAAGTCAGGAGTCGATGGAGCTACCTTGCACAGATGTGGCACGTGACGCGACAGACGGTCGATATCGGCCATAGTGAAGTCAACGCCCGCCTCGCAGGCAACGGCTAATAAGTGCAGCACGGTGTTGGTCGAGCCGCCCATTGCGATGTCCAAGGACATAGCGTTTTCAAAGGCATCCTTGGTGGCGATGGAACGAGGCAGAACCGAAGTGTCCTCACCCTCATAGTAGGCCTTGGCGAGCTTGACGATGAGTTCACCAGCTTTAGTAAAGAGGTTCTTGCGCAGCTCATGGGTAGCAACGATGGTGCCGTTGCCTGGCAGGGCTAAACCTAAGGCCTCGGTTAAGCAGTTCATCGAGTTAGCGGTGAACATACCCGAGCACGAGCCGCAGGTTGGGCAAGCGACGCTCTCAACGGCGTTGATCTCTTCATCGCTAACCTTAGGGTCAGCCGAGACGATCATGGCGTCGATCAGGTCTAACTTGTGGTGACCTGGCAGAACACCGGCCTCCATTGGGCCGCCCGAGACGAAGATTGTTGGGATGTTAAGGCGCATCGTGGCCATTAACATACCTGGGGTGACCTTATCGCAGTTGGAGATGCACACTAAGGCGTCGGCCTTGTGGGCTTGCACCATATACTCGACGCTATCGGCGATGATTTCGCGGCTTGGCAGCGAATAGAGCATGCCCGAGTGACCCATGGCGATACCATCATCAACTGCGATGGTATTGAACTCCTTAGCGACGCCACCGGCGGCTTCAATTGCCTTTGCTACTAAGCTGCCTACTTCCTTTAAGTGGACGTGGCCTGGGACAAACTCGGTAAAGGAGTTGGCAATGGCGATAATTGGCTTACCAAAGTCCTCATCCTTCATGCCGGTGGCCTTCCACAAGGCGCGAGCACCGGCCATCTTCTTGGTTTCGTAAGTGACGCTGGAACGATATTTAGGCATAGCGACAAACAATCCTGTAAAGCAAAGCCAGCCGCAGCAAAACAAAAAGAAAGATCTGCGGCAAACTAAAAAAGGCCCCTTGCGGGGCCTTTAAGGCCCATCCCGACCACGAGACGGGCAAGGCTTAATTAACTCTTACTTCTTAACTGGAGTGAGCCAGCCCCACTTGTCTTCAATCTTGCCTTGAACCAAGTTGAAGAAGGTCTCTTGCAGCTGCTTGGTGATAGGACCACGCTTGCCTGCACCAACATCGATGCCGTCGATCGAGGCAATTGGGGTGATCTCAGCGGCGGTGCCCGAGAAGAAAGCCTCATCGGCTAAGTAGCACATCTCACGCTGCATCTTCTGCTCGTAAACTGGGATACCTAAAACATCACGAGCGAGCTTAACGATAGCGTCACGGGTAATGCCAGGGAGCAGACCGTTGGTGAAAGGAGCGGTGTATAAAGCGCCATCCTTAACAAAGAAGACATTCTCGCCCGAGCCCTCAGAAATGAAGCCGTCGGTGTCTAAGGCGATAGCCTCAACGTAGCCGTTTTGGACGGCCTCGTTGGAGATTAAGATCGAGGACAGATAGTTACCTGCAGCCTTAGCCTCGGTTGGGATGGTGTTAGGGGCTAAACGGTGCCAGCTCGAGACGCCGACCTTAACGCCCTTCTCTAAGCCATCCTCGCCTAAGTAAGCGCCCCATGGCATGGCAGCAACCATGACCTGAGCCTTAGAGCCTGCAGGGAAGCGTACGCCTAAGCCGACGTTGCCCATGAAGATGAGTGGGCGGATGTAGCCGGACTCTAAGCCGTTTTCAGTGATGATATCGCAGCAGGCTTGCTTGACTTGCTCCTTGGTGAAAGGAACAGGGAAGCGGTAAATCTTAGCGGAGTTGAAGAGGCGGGTGATGTGCTCTTCTAAGCGGAATACGCATGGGCCCTTAGGAGTCGAGTAAGCACGAATGCCCTCAAACACTGCGGTGCCATAGTGTAAAGCGTGCGATAAGACGTGAACCTTAGCATCCTCGTAAGGAACCATCTTGCCATCCATCCAGATGTACTTAGTTGGGGTGTTGTTTAAGCTCATGATTAAACTCCTAAGTCGCTGCTCCAAAAAGAAAAAATACGTCCTAGACCCTAGATGGTAACAACCATCTGACGCAGCCTCAAAGGCCAAGCAACAAGTACAAGGGCACCGCTCATTGCTGGGAGCAGCTCAATTAAGCCTTAATAAAGTGTTAGTACAGTAAAAACCAACAAGTGAATAATAGCGCGATCTCACAGGACACTTAGTCGCCCTCAGGCTATGCCTTAGCTTAGTGCAGAAGCATCCAAGATGGAGCAGCAAGCTCAAAGCCCACCCAAGAGGTTAAAGAAAGGCATTTATGTGCAAGATTGCGCAAGTAAATTTGGTTTAAATCCGTGAAAAAAGTGCTGAAACCGTATGGTTAGCGCCCGCAAAGGTGCAAAAGCGTGCACCTTAACGGGGCGAGCGCCGCCCATCGTTGCGAGGCGCCTGAGAGGTGTCCTCTCAACCCAAGGTGCGGTTTACGCCTCGAATATTCAAACTCGCTGTGCCGTTTAGACGTGCTTGGCCGTTGCAGGCTGGTGCGCAGCTTGGGCGGCCTGCTCTTCGGCCAAATCATCTTCGTCCTTCATATTGGCAAAGATCGTGGCGAGGATTGGGCCCGAGATGTTGTGCCAAACCGAGAAGATTGCCGAAGGTACGGCCGATAATGGGTCAAAGTGAGCCATTGCTAAGGCTACGCCTAAGCCTGAGTTCTGCATACCAACCTCGATTGAGAGCGCCTTACGCTTCTTGAGATTCATGCGGAACAGCTTGGCAAGTAAGTAGCCTAAGGCCAAGCCTAAGCAGTTATGCAAAATGACCACAGCGAAGATCAACAGACCGGTCTTGGCGATTTGGTCGCGGCTTACGGCAACAACGGCGACCACAATAGCGATAATGGCAAAGACCGAGATTAAAGGCAGAGCCGAAACGGCTACCGCTAAGTGCTTGCCAAAGAGGGCGTTGACGATCACACCAGCGACAATTGGCAGGATCACGATATTGATGATCGAGAGGAACATCGACAGTGGATCAACCTCAACCCATTGCTGGGCAAAGAGGTAAATCAAGGCTGGGGTGACGATTGGGGCCATGACCGTGGTGCAGGCCGAGATGGTGACTGACAGCGGTACATCACCTCGACCTAAGAAGGTCATAACGTTGGAGGCGGTACCACCAGGGCAGCAGCCCACCAAGATTACGCCTACAGCAATCTCCGAAGGCAGGCTCAAGACCACGCACAGGCCGTAAGCTAAAAGCGGCATAATGACGAACTGGCCTAAGATGCCGATTAAGACATCAAAAGGACGCTTGACCACCTCGGAGAAGTCCTTAGCCTTCAGGGTCAAGCCCATGCCGAACATCACGATGCCCAGCAGGATGCTGATGTAAGGAGCAAGAAACTTGAATGCGTCCGGGGCAAAGAACGCAATCACAGCGGCAACAATGACCCAGAGCGCAAAGGTTTTACCAAAAAATGCACTCAATTTAGCTAATGTCTGCATAGGGCCTCCAGTGCCTGAGCTCAACAACAAGTAAGCAAGCCGCAACCGCAGAAGCGACCTAATTTCAGGCAACTGCTATTTCTTCTGACTGACGAACAAAAAAGAAAAATAGCGAGCCCGCGCCCGGCACGTGCCGACGCCTCTCACTATTATTCCGAAACAAAAGGAAGTTTTGCGCCAAGCTGGACCACGAAAACAAAGAAAAGCCAAGCTTTTCTGGGGAGCAAAATCAGGCTCCGTCCTTAGTGCTTGCCGCGTGAGGCCATTGTAGAGAGCTAAAATCGGAGTGCACGTATGTGCCTCAAATTGATGCACCGTACAGCCATTTCCCAAAAATGTCACGGCCAGCGCATCAAAATAGGGCAAAAAATCGCTCATCGTGAACGCAAGATCCATCAAATCGTTAGCACCAGAGCCATTAATCAGCCCGTGATGACCCGTCCTGATCCTACGATTGGATCGTCAATAAGAGCGAGCTGGGCTGGACGGGTGGCATTGCCCATAAAGGATTGCTCGGGATCAACGCGATAGACTTCGACTGTGTGGTTATCGCAGGCGTTGAGGTAGTACCAGGTCGCGGGCAAGGCAATGAGGTGCTCGCGCTCTTCATGCTTCATGAAGGAGATGAAGTCTCTGATGTGAGGAGGAAGCTCTTGAGCCATCAAGTGATAGCGCTATCGATTAAAATGGTAGACAGTAAGATCGTCTTTAACTAGGAGTGGCGTATGAAGATCGTTTTAATTACTGGAGCAACGTCGGGAATTGGTGAGGCCTGTGCCCGTCACTGTTTAGCCCAAGGTGACCGAGTGGTGGCAATATGCCGCAATCTCGACAAGGCTCGTGACAAGTTTGCCGCAGAAATTGAAGCGGGACGTCTGGTGCCTTTGCACTATGACCTGTCGTGCAATGATCAACTCTACAAGTTTTGCTTGGCTGAGCTCAAACCTTATTCGATTGACCGTTTCATCCACTGCGCAGGTATTACCCTGATGCAAAAGGTTACCAGCACTGGTCATGATGCCATGCTTAAGATGTTTGAGACTCATGTTTTCGCGCTAACCGAGATTGTGCGGGCGCTGCTGCGCTTGCGTAAACCGGAGCAAGAGCTCTCTATGGTGGCTTTATCTTCTATCTCTGCGCCAGCCTTGAATTGCACCACAGGGGCCTACAGCATGGCCAAAGCCTCTATTGATTACTATGTGCGTTTAGTCAATAAGCAGCTCAACACCCCGTCCCGCAAATATTTGCCTCTTTCTGAGGAGCAGCTTGCTGCGGTAGAAGCACTAGAAGGTGAAGAGCAAAAGGATCAGGCCCGCGCAAAAGCACAAGCCCAGGCTGGATTTATGGTTCGTATTAACTCGCTTGCTCCTTGCATGGTTGATACTCCGATGTCTGATTTCTCCTTTTTGCAAAGTCAAGGTTTGAATACGCTCCCTCTTCTACCTTTGGCAGTAGTGGTGCAAGAGATCTTTAAACTCCTTGAGAACAAGTACGTGAGTGGTAAGAGTGTTATCTTGGACAATGGCTCTATCTTATAAGCTTGATTGGGGCTGCGCCAAATTCTGGGTCGTTGATGATGCCAAGGCGCGCCGGAGTTATAGCGCTGCCTAGGTAGGTTTGGTCAGGCTCGACGCGATAGACTTCGACGGTATGGCTATCGATGGCGTTGAGGTAGTACCAAGTTGAGACGAGGGGAATAAGGTGCTCACGCTCTTCATTCTTCATAAACGAGATAAAGTCCTTGATGTCGGTGGTAGGGACTTTGATTCCCGAGGCAACCATCTTGGGGAGGTCGTAATCCCACCAATTGATCTCGAGCTGGTCAGAGATAATCTCATCTGGAAAGCGATAGCCCCGAATGATTCCGTGGCTGTTGGAGCCACCACCAGTACCTGCCACAATGGCGTAGGGTGGGATATCGTGTGTGATGATGGAGCCTGCGCCAATCACGGCACCGTGGCCAATAGTGACGTCCTTAGGAAAGAGGCAATGTCCTCCGACCCAGACATCATGGCCTAAAGTCACGACATTGGTTTCAAGACCGTCCGGTCACAGTTGATGATTAAATGGGATCGCGCCGGAGCGCTCCATAAAGAAGATATTGCGGCTTAGGGCAGGTGAGGTGGTTACATGGTGCAATGGGTGCTCGTAGAGGCCAAACTCAACCCCGTGGCCAATCGAGCAAAAACAACCTACCTTGACCGTGGTGAGTGAGGTGTTGATGCTTGAATAGGAATAGGCGCTGATGCAAGGGCGATCTAAGGAGCAGCCCTCGCACAAGTACACGCCCTGCTCAAAGAGCAAGCCATTGCTGTAAAAATCGACGCTGCTATCCAAGGTCAAACCAAGTTGCTTGAGCTGAGCGCATACCTCATGGCTTAGCCTAATCCCCTTTTGGTTGCTGGACGCGATTTCCTTGAAGGTTACCGTTTTAGCGCTGTAGGTTTGTGTTGCGGGCGCAGAAAGGATGTCTTTGTTGTACATGGGAACCCTCGAGTTGAGAGTTGGTGGAACGGTTTAAGCCGCCCAGTTGGTCTGGTTGGCTCCCAATGTACCATGTAAGGTGCTGGTGCGCTTAGGAAGCTATAACAAAATAAGTGTCCAAAAATTGGAGCTGTACCGATGAGTTACTTGTGATTAGCTCCACAGATTCAAATGGCCATGGTATGAGATAATTTTATACACCTTAATTTCTCTCAGACCTTGCTCGTATTTGCTTGACATGCCAAGTAATATTTTAGAGTTATATCACATAAA